>DOMW01000133.1:0-2676 GCA_003510345.1 Clostridiales bacterium
GTGAAGCCGGGCAGCAGGAAATGATGAAGGAATCCATGCCTGTGGTGCGGATAAGGGTATTGCAGGTTTGTCATTAGGGTAAGTGCTGATGCAAGAGGGCGATACGTCTTTTTGGCACTATTGCGGGCGGCCACTCAACAAAGTTTGTCTATGATGCCCTGGTTAGTCATATTCGCCCAAACACGGACCTATATTGTATTGTGCAAATATCGTGCGTTTGTTTTTGGGTATTCCTCTGGCGCACACAATGGAGATATTGTAGGGCGTGAAATCCTTGACGCGTCGCGCTTAGGTTAGGATAGATGCCAATCACGGCGCGTCTGGAAGCCGCGCCCTACACATTTTTTCCGATTACTAAGGCCGTAGGCCTATTCCAGTTTTAAGGAACAAGGGGGGATTATCAAGAGGGAGGAGAAATTCCGAATCCACAGCCTCCCTTGACACCCAGCGGCAGCGCCAAAACTATCCACGGTAGAAAAAGTTGTCGTTTCATCAACAGTGCGGAGGCGAGTTTAAAACTCGCCTCCCTAACCAGAGCATAGGTAAATCTTGCTGCACTACCACTCATAAAAGGGCAACAAAGACGCGTGATCAGCGGCCTCCCGGCATCACACCGCCAACCCCCTTTTTCTGTACGCGATGGCGAACAGCACCGCGAATATCGCGATATTGACGCCAATCACCGCCATCGCTTTTGTGAAGTTTGCGTCAAAATCGTTTGTGATGACATTGAGCTGCTGCGTGTACAGAACACCCGCCACTTTTTCGATCGATTCGTTGAATGTGGCGATCATGGGGGTGAACCCCAGTATGATCGCGATGGGCGTACCCACCGCTGTCGCCGCCTGCTGGTTTTTTGCCAAAATGCCGATGAGCGACCCGAGCAGGGTGGACGCGGCGACGCCCGCTATCATCACAAGCAAAAACTTCGCGAGATCAGCTCCCTCAAAACCGCCGATTGCGGCAAACGCGACGGACACGACCGCGCCGGCAATCAGTATAAACCCGCCTGTGCCGATCAAATATTGATGCGGCTTCACGCCCGCCATGACGAGGAAGCGTAGGCTCTTTTTCTCCATGTCCTCCGCTATCGCGTGGGCAGCCGATGAGATGAGCGCCATACCCGCGAATATGCTTGCCATCATGCAAACAAACATATTGGCCGGGATATCCGGGTTGGGTTTTGCGACCAGTTCCGTCATAAGGAAGGCGACAGCCGGAAAAATAATGTATTGCATCAGCACTGCCGGGTTGCGCAGCAGATCCTTTGCCTGTTTTGTAAATACCGCTCTTGTACTTTTCATGCCAATTCTACCCCCGTTAATTTAATGAATACCGATTCCAGATCGGGTACTGTTTTGATTGCGTTGTATTTTTCGCAGATGCCCGCCGGGCTGCCCTGCTCGATGATCTTTCCCTTGTGCAGCAGCGCTACGTTGTCGCATAACTTTGCTGCTTCCTCCATGTTGTGCGTGGTCAGGAAGATAGTCGCGCCGCCCTCGCGCAAGCGCTCGATCAGCCGGTGGATGCCGCGCGCTGTGCCCGGGTCCAGTCCGCTTGTGGGCTCATCCAGAAAAAGAACCTTTGGGCGGTGCAGTATGGCCCGCGCCAGCGCCAGACGCTGCCGCATGCCGCGCGAAAGCCTGAGTACAGGCCGTTTGGCGGCGCTCGTAAGTCCGACGCTTTGCAGCGCTTCCAGTGATTTTCCGTGCGGCATACCGTAGATATCCGCGAACACGTTTAGGTTTTCCAGGCAGCTAAGCCGCGAATATAGGCCGTCCTCGTCCAGCATCAGCCCTGTTTCAAACGGCGTCGCGCCGATATGGAAACTGCCGCCGTCCGCGCGAAGCTGGCGAGTCAGCAGGTTGATGATGGTCGTCTTGCCCGCGCCCGACGGGCCGAGAAGTCCGAACACCTCGCGTTCACGTACGGCAAATGTCACGCCGGATAGTACTCTATTGCTGCCGAAGCATTTTGTGATATTGTTCATTTGAATCATTGTGCACCTCCCAATTTCCCCTCAAACGGGTTGATACCGCTTTTCGTAAAATAAACCTCTAATACTTTTTGGATATAATTCATTGTCGCCGCCCAATCTTCTTTGCTTTGTGCGGCCAAGTAATCTTGTGGGTTGGCCAATTGCATTAGCCGTGAGAGCAGTTCCGTATCGCCCTCGGTGAATTCCGTTACCATATCCCACCACGCTTTGCCAAACGCCTGGGCACGCTCGCTATCAGGGGGCGCGCCGCCTTGCACAAGTGCCGCCGCTTCCTCCATTAGCTTATTCAACGCTTTTATCATCGCTTCGCCTTGCTGCGCGGTGAAACGGGTGCGAAAGCTTTCGAGCGAATAATCGTCAAAATGCTTGATCAGCCAATAAAAATCATTTTTCATTTGCAAGTTGATTATGATATCCGCGTACTTTTTAAAGTCGACCTCCTCCATTTGCAGTGTTTCCGCTTCTAATTTTTCGATTGCCTGCAAGACCTCGGACAGTGAAGCGATCTGCGCGCGGATGCCCTGCGCCTGCCCGGCAAGGGCCTGCGCGACTTGCTCCGGCGTTTCAAGCGCCACCAGCTTGTGTTTGATGTCGTCCAGTGAAAAACCCAGGTATTTGAGCGCCTGGATCTGGTGGAGCCGCACAACATCCTTGTCGGTGTACAGCCTGCGCCCGCC
>DOMW01000133.1:2714-3136 GCA_003510345.1 Clostridiales bacterium
GCCAGTGCGCCCGCCGTCATAAACCCTTGTGGAATTGCTTGTGTTGTTCCATTCATGACCGTATCTCCTTTCTTATGTCGCTAGTATAATTCATGACGTTACGTCACGAGCAAGACTTTTTTTTGGATTATATCATAATTTGACATTGTCCAAACGAGTATGTATATGCTTGGTCGATTTCGCGGCATGTTTGGTAGTTTATGGGAATGGAAAAATGATTACTAAACTATCCATGCTAATTACAGTATAAAAACGCAGCAAAAAGTGCGGGATGATCGAAATATCCTGTTTTTGCTTTTGGGTATTCCTATCGCGTCAAGGAGCCTGCGGCGCATTATATGCCTCCGGCGGTTCAGAACTTACGGTTCTAAAAACTCCCTTATTAGGGCATTTCTCTGAAGCTTTGGCGTTGCTTTGGGGTT
>DOMW01000160.1:0-5622 GCA_003510345.1 Clostridiales bacterium
CCACAGAGGAATACCCAAAAGCAAACGCAAACGTAAGATATTTACATCGTAGAATATGGATGCGTATTTGGGTGGGTATGCCTAGCCGGGACATAGACAAATGGAGTCGTTGCCACGTCTTCTCTCCGGCATGTATTGCAACATTGCATCATTTGATGTATACTGTGCTCTGGAAAAAAGGAGAGAATACGGTAATGGTCATCGACACACATGTACATGTTTTTCCGGATAACATAGCGAAAAAGGCAGGCGCAAAGCTGCAAGCGGTGGCGCAAATCCCCTGCCACACCGACCTTACGGAAGCGGACACCCGCATAAAACTGAAAGAATGGGGCATTGATTTAGGGGTTGTGCTGCCCATCGCGACCAAGCCATCCCAGCAGCGCAGCATCAACAATTGGGCAAAAACCGTGCAGCACGGTGGCCTGATCTCTTTCGGCTCCATCCACCCCGATGCTGAGGACGCGCTTTCAGAGTTGGATACCATAAAAGAATACGGGCTTTACGGTGTAAAGCTTCACCCCGATTACCAGTGTTTTTTTCCGGATGATGAGAAATATTTCCCTTTATATGAAAAAATGGCCGCACTCGGCCTTCCGGTTGCCTTTCACACCGGCTACGACCCCGTTTCCCCCGACGTGATCTATGCGCCGCCCGAACGGATCCGGGCGCTTGCGCGCGCCATTCCCGCGCTTAAGGTGATCGGGGCGCATTTAGGCGGCCATATGCAATACGACGAGGTGGAAAAATACATCGTAGGTGAAAATATTTATATCGATATTTCCATGGCGCCGCTTACCTGCCGACAGGAACAATTTGAGCGTATCATTAAAAACCACGGCGTCGATAAAGTGCTGTTTGCTTCCGACTGCCCCTGGACCACCCCGGGTATGGAACTGCAAATGCTTAGAAAAGCAAGCCTTTCACCGGAGGAAACAGAATTGATACTTGCAGGTAACGCAATAAAGCTGTTAAACTATAATGTGTAGATTTAGAGTATATTCATGTATATTTTTATGAAAGGTTATATTTCAATGAAAAAGTTCCTATGGATTGCCGTGCTATGCGCAATGTTTGCGCTCGCCCTTTTGGGGTGCGCGGACCAAAATCAAAATCAGGAAACAGCCTCTGTGCAGCCGACAGAGCAGGAACCATCCACGAACCCGCTTGCGGGCGAATGGCATTATGCAGACGCCATGCTCGAGCGTATGAGTGCGCTAGATGTGGGCGAGGAAGTACTGGCCGTCTTAAAAAGCACCGTAATGGTTTTCAATGAGGATGGAACCGTGCTGATAAAAACTATAAATGGCGAGCAAACAGGCAATTACACCATGGGCGACGGGTACGTTGCGCTTGAACAGGACGGGCAAACGATGCACTTGGATATCGACGGGGATGTTTTGTCATTATCTGGTGATCCATACTTTGAGCGTGGGTAATGCTTTAACTATCTCCAAATTGGTTCTTATAGGCAAAGTACACTAAAACGAGGCCTATTATCAAGAAGATAAGCCCGATAAGCAAAAACGGTTTTGTCATTCCGTTCCAGGCCGGTTTATTGGCAATCGCCCTGAAATGGAACACCATACCGGCCAGAGCGAGGAATCCGACCCCTGTGAATAATACAATTAACGCGATCAACATAAAATAATTCATGCGTTAATGATACCCCGAAGCACACACACTGAAACAGGAGAACAGCAGCATGTTATACATCGAATCGGACAGCATGGACGCAGCATTTCATTTTTCAGCCGAGGAATACATCATGCGGCAATTTCCGTCGGACGAGCCTGTAATGATGATCTGGCAAACGGCCCCATGCGCCATGTTGGGCGCAAACCAGATAGCCGAAGCGGAAATCGACATGGCCCGCGCCAAACAGGAAGGCGTGCAGATCGTGCGGCGCGCCAGCGGCGGCGGGACAATTTTCACCGACCCCGGTACATTTTTGATCACCATCATACTGCCTTACTACGAAGGGCAGGACTTAAGGCAAACCGCCGCCGAAGGGCTTGCCGGGCCCATCGTCTCCGCACTTGAAAAAATGGGCATTCCGGCAAAAATCGAGGGGCGGAACGATATCCTCGTCTCGGGGAAAAAAGTTTCCGGGTTTGCGCAATATGTCCGACACGGTAAAATTTGCAGCCACGGCTCGCTGCTCTATGACGCGGATCTTGAAATGCTCGCGCGCATCCTTCGTGTGGACGATGAAAAAATCCGTTCAAAGGCGTTGCGCTCGGTGCGCAGCCGGGTTACGAATATCATGGAATATATGGCCGAACCCCGCCCCGCACGCGCGTTTTTAACCCTCTTTAAGGAGCATCTGTTTTCCGCGCGGCCTTTTACGGGATATACATTCAATGAACAAGACTTCACGGAGATCGGCCGTATCTATCATGAGAAATATGGAAACCCGGCATGGATCATACAGCGGTCGCCCAGCTTTTCGTTCCACAATAGCGTGCGCTTTGCCGGAGGAAAAGTAGAGGTTTATCTTGCGATAGCAAGCGGTAAAGTAACTTCCTGCTCTGTTCGAGGGGATTTTTTAGGCGCTGCGCCCATCCGCGAGCTGGAGGAACGGTTGGAAAACATACTGTTCCAGCGGCAGGCATTTGCGGATGCCTTGACAGGGTTTCCGTTGCCGCTTTATCTTGGAAATATCTTGATTGATGAATTATTATCCTGCATTTTTTATTAATGAATTGAAAGGTGAAATTATGAACGCAAAACCCGATTGGCTGCGTATTCGCCACACACACGCGCCAAATATCGAACTCGTAGAAGAGGTACTTCGCAATTTAAACCTGCATACCGTATGCCGGGAGGCGCATTGCCCCAATTATGGGGAATGCTTTGCGCAAAAAACCGCTACGTTTATGATTCTGGGTACGCACTGCACGCGGAACTGCCGTTTTTGCAACGTATCTTTAGACCAGCCACAGCAGATCGACCCGGAGGAACCGGCGCATATCGCGCAGGCTGTGAAAGAACTCGGCCTTACCTATGTGGTCGTTACATCGGTGACACGGGACGACCTTGCAGACGGTGGCGCAGGGCATTTCGCCGCAGTCATCCGGGCCATTAAAAACAGCGCGCCCAGCACGGCTGTCGAAGTGCTGATTCCCGACCTTATGGGAAATTTGGACGCACTGAAACTGATAACTGAGGCAAACCCTACTGTGATAAGCCACAATATGGAGACAGTAAAACACCTCTATTCGGCAGTGCGCCCACAGGCGGAATACAAACGCTCGCTACGCTTACTGGAACATATAAAGCTGCTTGATCCAAAAATCCGTTCCAAAAGCGGCATAATGGTGGGCTTGGGCGAGACAAAAGAACAAGTACACGAATTGTTCGGCAACCTGCGAGCCGTCAATTGCGAGTTTTTGACGATCGGCCAATACCTCGCGCCATCCAAAGCACATTTTCCCGTGCAAGAATATATCGAGCCTTCCCTGTTTGTGGAATATGGAAACATGGCAAGGCAAATGGGCTTCGATTTCGTGGCGTCCGCACCGCTTGTGCGAAGCTCGTACCACGCGGGGGAAGCGATTAGAGCAAATTAACTTAACATAGGGAATTATCTTTGGCAAAATCGGCTTCATGCTGCGTTGCGCAAACTTGCCATATGTGCCGCATTTCAGGTTGCGCATTTTTGCTGCCTTTTTGATGGCGGTTTTCAACAAGGGTCGCCTATGACCCCGATTAGGGAAACGGGATCTGAATCCGCCCCTGCGCTACTGATAAAATGAAAGCATTTTCCACCGTGGATAGTCATGACGCTGCCGCTGGGCGTCAAGGGGGCAGTGGATTCGGAATTTCTTCTCCCCCCTTTGACAATCCCCCCTGTCCCTTAAAACTGGCGTAGGCCCGTGGCCTTAGTTTATCGGGGAAAATGTGTAGGGCGCGGCTTCCATACGCGCCGTGTTTGGTATCTATCCTAACCTAAGCGCAACGCGTCAAGAATACCGCACCCTACAATAGCTCCATTGTGTGCGCCTTTGCCTTTAAAGGAGTTTTTTGAACCACCCCTACTTCCGCGCTTTCTTCTCAAATATCTCCTTCAGTGACACCTCATACGGCGGGTACGCAATCCCGTATTCCGTGACAATCGCCGTGATATTCTTCGCGTCCGTTACGTCAAACGCGGGGTTATACACCTTGACCCCCTCGGGCGCCATTCTTTTTTTATACCACATTTCGGTAACTTCTTCCGCGGGGCGCAGCTCGATATGTATATCGCTGCCTTTTGCGCAGTTCATGTCGATCGTGGAAGTCGGCGCGCACACATAAAACGGCACGCCATAATACTGCGCGGCCATAGAAACATAGGACGTTCCTATCTTATTCGCGGCGTCGCCATTCGCCGCCACCCTGTCGCAGCCCACAAACACAGCGTCCACCCAGCCGTTTTTCATCACGGACGGCGCCATATTGTCACAGATAAGCGTGGTGTCCAGCCCGGAGGAATGCAATTCATAAGCGGTCAGCCTGGCCCCTTGCAGCAGCGGGCGCGTTTCGTCGCAAAACACCTTGAACCCATATCCCCGTTCATGCCCCAAATACATAGGCGCGGTCGCCGTGCCATACTTTGCCGTCGCAAGCTGCCCCGCGTTACAATGGGTCAAAAGGCCCATGCCCGGCTTTAAAAGCGTCAGCCCGTGTTCGCCGATCGCCCTGCACACACGGATATCCTCTTCCTTGATCTCCACCGCTTCTTTTCTCAGCAGTTCCTTGATTTCCGGGATGCTTTTGTCCTTGTTCGCCGTCACGACCCCTTCCATGCGGTTTAAAGCCCAGGAAAGGTTCACCGCCGTGGGCCGCGCGGAATCGAGATAGTCCTTTGCGCTTTTAAACTGCGCATAAAAATCCTCGTAATTTTGCGCGTCGATCGCCTTTGCCGCAAGGTAGATGCCAATCCCCGCCGCGACGCCGATCGCCGGCGCACCTCGCACCTGCAACAGATAGATCGCGTCCCAAATGCTTTTCTGGTCTTTTAAGTGCAGCAGTTCCGTATTGTAGGGGAGCTGCGTCTGGTCTATAATCACGAGCGCGCTGTTTTCGTCGTCCAGCGCGACCGTCTCCACGTTCATTATATTCTCACTCATTCACTAGATCCTTTCGCCTGTATAATCGCCGCTTTCAAATGGAAGCCGCCAGCCTCTTTACGCAGTCCACATACTGCCAACCCTCGCGGTATTCCGCGCGTTTTTTGATAAACTCCTTCGCGGCCAGCATACAAATACGCTCGGCGCGCATCCGCTTTCGTTCGTCCGGGATGGTCGTCAGATCCTTCACCTGCGCCATGCCCGCCGCCCTGCGGTTTATCTCGATGCCGGTTACGCCCGCCGTATCCGCCAAAATCGTTTGCAGGAAATATTCTTTATATCCCTTTGTTTTGGCCATCGGCTCGGTCACCCTCTCGTTGAACAGCCTGTCGTATTTTTCCTTGAATAAATCGATCACCTGCGCAATGACCTGCTCTACCCACGCAAGGTACGCCTCCTTTTCCGCCGCGTCTTCTATGGTCGCTTCCCCGTTTGCCCACGCAAAGATCATATTCGCGACCACATTGCCGATATCGTAACCCATCGGCCCGTAAAACGCGAATTCCGG
>DOMW01000160.1:5654-13631 GCA_003510345.1 Clostridiales bacterium
TTGTTCATGAAATCATACTTTAGCTTCGCCACCTCAAGATGCAGCTCTTCATCCTCATAGAGTTCTTTTTGGACAAATTCCAGATTGGGTGGGAAGACCTTGTTCCGCTTCAAATTGTCGGTATACGGTTCCGTGTAAACGAGCGGCTCGGAAATATCAGCGCAAAGCTGCGGGTTTACATACTCTTTCACCAGCCCCTTCTTTTCCTTGGAATCCATGACCCTGTCTGTGGTAAGGAGCAGCGTATTCACCAGAAAATCCGTAATATCCTCCGCGAACTGCGGGAATATCTCGTGCTCCATCAGCGCGTAGCGCATCACCTTGTAGTCCGAAAGGTCTTCCATGGAAAAACATTTCATGACCGGGTCGTACAGGTAGATATCCGCCACAAGGCCGGGGCACAGCTCTTTTTCCAGCCGCAGCATCCCCACCTCTATCCTGTTGCGGTCTGTGGAGATATCAAAATCCTTCGCGATCCTAAGCTCTGGCCCAGCCTGCTTTACAATGACAGACTTGCNNCGTTTCTTCATCACGCACCCGAAACACGTAATTCAGGTTACCGTCACCGATCTCATTCGCAACGGGATTTGCACCGGCGTCAAAAATATCCAGCTTCTCCTTCGCGTATTCCACAACCGTGTCGGTATCCATCAAAAAATACGTATCAAATTTACTCATAGCGGCCCACTCCCCCTTTTATATTCCCATTTTCGGGAACAGCCTAGCAAAAACAAGCGCCGCACCCTTTCTCCAAAGAGACCACGCGGCACACCTGCTTTGCGCCGCAAAAACGGCAAACGCGCCCGCCGCTATTTTTTGGCGTTATCGGAAGGTAAAATAGACTCCACATCGTTGTGCGGGCTGGGGATCACATGCACACCATAAAGGTCTCCCACGCGCTTTGCCGCCGAAGCCCCCGCGTCTACCGCCGCTTTTACCGCGCCCACATCGCCGCGCACCATCACCGTAACGAGGCCAGAGCCAATCTGTGATTTACCGATCAACCGCACATTTGCCGCTTTCACCATCGCGTCCGCCGCCTCGATCGCGCCGATCAACCCTTTTGTCTCCACCATGCCCAATGCTTCTTTTTCCATTTTTACTTCTCCTTTTTGCTTTTCTTTTGCCATTTATTTATTGCATATTATATGTATCCACAAACCCGACGATCGCGACATCTACCGGCGGGGCCGGTTTCTGCTGAAACATCAGCGCCGCTTCTTTCCTGCCGATCATGTAGACGACATCGCCCGCCCCGGCCTGCCTTGTGGCGTCGCCCGCGATAACAAGGCCTTTGTCCGCGCCATTTTCCATAAGGCGCACCACCAGAAGCTTTATGCCTTCCAGCCTTTCATTTTTCACCGTGGAAACAACGTTTCCTTCCACCCTGCCTACATACATGTTACCCTCGCGTTATTTTCTGTTTTTGTTGTTTTTTGTTGTTTTTCCATTATATTGTACCCCACTACGCGCTGTTTGTCAATCGTTATGCCGGAAACAGGTAGCGCATCATAAAACATCTTTTGCTGCCTTTTGGGGTATTCCTATCGGGTCAAGGTGCCTGCGGCGCATTTTATTGTTCCGCCTTCGGCGGCTTAGGGGCAAGCCCCTAAGAACCCCGTGCTTTGCCTTATATATAGCAAAGCAATTGAATGGTACTCCCAACAGGCCTTTTGTGTCTTTGAGGGAGTTTTTAGAACCGTAGGTTCTAAACCGCCGGAGACATCTTGATCATCCCGAAGGGATTCCTTGACCCGCAAGGAGTACCCCAAAAGTAACCGCATGACACCTACGCAACACCGCCCGACAAACCAATAACTAAGCCCTGCGCCGCTACTTCAGCTTCACCGTCTTCCCTCGCACCGTAAAACAATCAATCACACCGCAAACCGTATCGTCCGCAACCATATTTTTGTCGGCAAGGATCATTGCCGCCGCGCCGCCGTCATTATTGGCGAGCACAATGTCGCCTATGCCCGCGTCTGCCGCGTCAAGCGCGATATGCTCGCCCCCCACCGGGTTCCCTCTGAGGTCGAGGTAACGTATAATGAGCAGCTTATAGCCTTCAAATTCCTTATCTTTGATCGTGGAAACGACGTTCCCTACCACTTTGGCAATTTTCATCCGCCTCTCCCCCGCTTGCTACAGTATCGCCGCTACGATATCCGGGTGCGGCGACGGGATCACCACGCTCTGCGCCATAAGGCCCTGCACCTCAGGCAGCGCCTCCGCCGCAGTGATTGCGGCAGTCACATCCGCGACAGGCCCCGTGAGCGTCACAAACGACTTGCCTCCCAGGCCGCGCCCCAACCGTATTTCAATCAACCGCACTTCCGCCGCCTTCACGCAGGCGTCCGCCGCAATCACCGCCGAAGCGAGCGAGAACGTTTCCAGTATCCCCAGCGCCTCCACCTGTTCCACTTCCCCGCAGGCGTTGATCGCCGTAAGCACGCTTTCGTGTACGCCCGGGATCAATATACTGTCCACCAGTGTTTCGCCCGCGCACTGCACGCCGGCCGCAAGGCTTTCCTTCACGGCGGCCACCTCGCCCGCAATCACGTCTATATACTTGCCCGCGCAGGAAGTCTGCGCCGCAAGCAGCGTGACCGAAGCCGCTTTCAGCATGGCATCGCCCGCCTCCACACCTTTCGGTATGCTCAATGTCTCTATGATTCCCAGTGCGTTACTCATTTCCCTATCCTAACCTGTTCTTCCGTTACCGATAGCACAGTCCCGTCTATACTCGCGTGCACTTTTGCCCCCAGCACGCCCTCTTCCACATCCGCGATCAACTCACCCCGCCTCACACGCTGCCCGCCCTTCACCACAGGCTTTGCCGCGCTGCCGACACACATTTTAAGCGGGATCGCCACCTCGCGCACATCCAGCGGTTCCGGCACGAGGGGCGCGGGCACATCGTAAGCGGAAATACCCAGCCTGCCTATCAGCCGCTTCACAGGCACGCGTTTCGTCAATATGCCGCCGTCCGGCCTGCCATACACTTCCTTTTTGGGTTTCACGCCCTTCTGCCGCAGGTTCTCCTTGAAAAGCGTCATAACACTTGCCGGTTTCAGCCCGAAATTGCAGGCGTAGTAGGTACACACCCCGCAGTCGCAGCACGAAAATATCCCGTTACATTCGCCTAAAAGTTCGCCGTTTCCGCTCGCGATGGCGCGCATCGCCTTGTGTGGTTCCACATGCAGCCCCAGCGCGTTGCGCGGGCAAAGCTGCGTGCACAGCGAGCATTGGCAGCATACGCCCTTTATGAGCTTGTTATCCTGCCGCGAAAACTGCCCTTTTTTGCTTACGATCCCATGTGTTTTATGAAACACCAGCACGCCGCCCGTCGTTTTTGTGACCGGGGCGTCCCAGTCCTCCGTCACGGCTCCCATGCACGGCCCGCCCAAAATATAAATGAACTGTTTCAAATCCGCCGGACCGCCCGCTTCCTCCACCAACCGGCGAATGGGCGTGCCGACCGGCGCTTTAAGCGTCACAGGCTTTTGTACCTGCCCGCCCACCGTCACAAATTTATCCGTAACCGGCGCGCCGCGCAGCGACTCCCGCACATTGACAAGCGTGCTCACGTTGCAAACGACAACGCCCACATCGAGCGGCAGCCCCCCGGTAGGGACGACGCGCCCCGTCACCTCATACACCATAGTCTGCTCGTCACCCGCCGGGTAATAGCTTTTCATGGTGTGCAGGCGGATATCCGGCATATCCTTCACTTGCTCCGTGAGCGCGGCAACCGCGTCTTTGTAGTGCGACTTTAAGCAAATCACGCTTTCCTTCGCGCCCGTCGCCGCCATGACCGCGCGCAGGCCTTCCACAAGCTCTGCCGCATAGCAAGCCATCACCTGCTGATCCACCCGCAGCAACGGTTCGCACTCCGCCCCGTTCGCGATGACCAGCCCGGCGGAACAGTTTATTTTCACATGTGTGGGAAACCCCGCCCCGCCCGCGCCCACCACGCCGGCCTCGCGGACAAGCTTAACGATATCCATCAAATTATCCTAAAATCTCCCTTAAGAATGCACCGCCGCGAACGCGTGAACGATTTTGCGCTCGTCAGCCCCTCGCCCGTGGGTGTCGCTATAGTCAGCGTCGCGTATCCCTCGCCCTGGTAGCCCACCCCGGCGTAGGAAGGCGCGTTTTTCACAAAGATCGTCGTATCGATCTCTGTCGCCGCGTAAGACATGTTGTGTATGTTTGTGGAGTGGATCATCGCGCTATGGCCGCACCCCTGTTCGGCGATCACGGCCTGTTCCACCGCTTCTTCAAACGAGCGCACGCGCACCATGCCGAGAACGGGCATCAGCATCTCCACGCGCACAAACGGGTGCGCCGCGTCCACCTCAGCAATGACAAGCCGCGGGTCGCCCGTAAAATGCACACCGCTGTCCCGCAGTATTATCGCGGCAGGCTTGCCCACATACTCCCTGTTGATCACATACTTGCCGTCTTTATTCACTAATACCGTGGATACGATCTTATCGATGTCGCCGCCCCGCACTGTGAGACAACCGTTTTGTTCCATCGCGGAAACGAGCTTGTCAAATACGCTCTCCACCGCGAACACCTCTTTTTCCGCGATACACATGATATTGTTGTCAAAGCTCGCGCCATCCGCGATATCTCGCGCCGCGCTTTTGATATCCGCCGTCTCATCCACGACGACCGGCGGGTTGCCCGGCCCTGCCGCGATAACCTTTTTGCCCGTCTTCATGGCGACTGCAACCACAGCCTCTCCGCCCGTAACGGAAAGTATGGGGATGTTTTTATGCTCCATAATGACCTGCCCGGACTCCAACGAAGGCTGCCGCACTGTAGAGATTAGCGCCGGCGGCCCGCCCGCCGAAACAATCGCTTCGTTCAGTATCCGCATCGTTTCCTGCGAACAATGCTTCGCCGCCGGGTGCGGGTTGTAGGCAACGGCGTTTCCCGCCGCGATCATACTGATGGAGTTGTTGATCACCGTGGAGGTCGGGTTTGTGGAGGGCGTGATGGAACCAACCACCCCAAACGGCGCGCCCTCGGTGAGCGTCATGCCGTAATCCCCCGTATAGGCGGTGGGCTTTAGATCCTCGATCCCCGGTGTTTTGGTTGCCGCAAGGTTGTTTTTGATCACCTTATGCTCAAAAATACCGTAGCCCGTTTCCTCGCACGCCAGTTTCGCGAGGTACTCCGCGTTCTCTTTTCCGGCGTGCCGCATCGCTTCGATCAGCTCTCCGCGCTTTTCCAGCGTCATTTTTTTAAGCGCCTTTTGCGAGGCCATGGCCGCCGCCACCGCGTCGTTCGCGTCTTCAAACATCCATTGCCCGGGCGCGCCCGGGGCGCACGGCGCGTCCCCCTTTTCCCGCAGGATATTCAACACCACTTCTTGTACGATCGTCTTTAATTCATCCTGATTCATGCTATCACTCCTGTTTCAACCCCAATTGTTTTTCCGGCTGCCAATAAAGGCACGACATCTGCCGCGTCAGCGCATAACCATTCGACCTCGATGAATCACACATTCTATCTCGCCCGCATGGTTATGCGCTTCCTTGCACCTGGGCCTTTCTTGACAGCCTGTTTATTTCTGAAAACTTTTTTGCTTACTGCCGGTTTTTTGAAACGCCGCCGGTTTTGCCGCCTTTTTTACCCGCTGCGGTTTTCTTCAGTCCAACCGCTTTATCGAACACTTTTTTGTCACGGATGCTCACGCTGTCAATAATCGCTACGATGGAATTATCCACCGGCGTGTTTTCCGTTAAATCCGTCTGCCGGGAGGAACTGCCCGCCACACACATCACAACCTCCCCTTCGCCCGCGCCGATCGTGTCGATCGATACAAAAGGCGCACCCGCGTCCTCCAGCGTGTCTGTGCTAAGCGGCACCAGCACCAATATCTTCATGCCAAGCAGCTTGTCCGATTTTTTAGTGCTCACCAGGCTGCCCACTACCCTTGCCAGTTGCATTACGCGTTACCCCCATGCTTTTCATACGTCCGTCCGGTTCCGATCGTGATATGGTCTACCACCGCGTAAATGCTGTAGTCCGACGCGATATTCGCGGTCGTATCCGTCTGCCGCGCCGAGCTGCCGTAAGCGCACATCACCACATCGCCTTCCCCGGCGTTCGCGTCATCCACGCAGACCACATAATCATCTTTTTCTTCCATCGTATCGATATCGAGTGGCTGCACAATCAGCAGCTTCGCGCCCACAAGCGGTTCCACTTTGTTTGTGCTCACCACCGTACCGATCACTTTACCGATCAACATACATCATTCCTCTTATTCTATCTCTATGCCAAGCTCGCCCGCCCGCTCGCGCGCAAGCGGCGTTACAATCGCGCCTTCCGCGCAAAACACCGCTTTTTTGCCCTGCCGCGCGGCGTCGTCCACTTCCGTTTGCGTCACCAGCACATGCCGCTCCGCCGCCTCTTCCCCCGCGCACCTGTATTGCAGCAGCTTCACGCCCATAGACGTAAGCGCGTCCGCAATATCTATAATGCGCTCAAAGAACGTATTGCGCTTAAATTTTGGTAGCTGAAAGTCGAGCAGCACAGCGACTTCCCTGCCCCAAAGCAGCGCCCGCAATACGAGATACTCTAAAAAACCGCTGTCGTTCCCATTCGCGATCCTCGCCAGCGTACCGATACCCGGTGTAACAAGCACCACCCTGCCGCGTTCCGCCACCTTTGCCATCAGTTCTTTTTCCGTAATATCCTGCCCCAGCCGTTCCGTTTTAACGCCAAACGGATGAAAATCCGCGTTCTCAAACAGGATACACTCCATATTCTCCCCATAACGCGCAACCAGCGCCTGCGTCGCTGTTTTGGGCGACGGCACATACGCTGCGGCGAGCAACACCGTACCCTGTACCGTTTCGTTTTCGGGCATATCCCGTTCCAGCTTGTTCAGCACGCCGGATACAACTTGATCGACGATGGCGTTCCAATCCGTATTTTGCATCATGGCCCCACAAGCTCGGCATACGCCCCGTTTTTTATCAGCGCCGCGTTCGCTTCGTCCGTATCGATATGGATTTCCATCTCATGCCCGTCACCCGCGCGCACGATGATCCCCCCCAGCGTCATGGCGCGTTCGCCGCCGATCTTAACGCAGGCCATGTCGCCGTCCGAAAGCCCATACCGTTCCGCCTGCGCGGCGGAAAGATGCAGGTGGCGCTTCGATACCATTAAGCCCTCTTTAAGGTCTGCCTCACCCCGCGGCCCAATGATACGGCAACCGGCGGAACCTTCCACATCGCCGGACATCCTCACCATCGCGGGCACGCCCAGAGCAAAGGTATCGGTGACCGAAACCTCTATCTGCGTTCTCGGGCGGGCCGGGCCAAGCACGCGCACGCCTTTCAGCAGCCCTTTTGGCCCCGCGATATCCACCGTTTCCTTGTAAGCAAACTGCCCCGGCTGCGAAAGCGACCGCAGCACTTCAAACGCATACCCCTCGCCAAAAAGCACGCCCATGTGTTCTTCCGACAAATGCACATGGCGGTTTGACACGGCGACCGGCACGATTTTCGCGCCCGTCCGCTCAAAAAGCAGTGAAACCACTTCGTTTGCGATGATTTTTCTCAGCTCATTGTATTCCATATCCATCATTCATTCCAAAAACCAGAATTGTTTCTATTATTATAGTGTATTTTATCCAGTTAGTCAACGTATTGTTTTCTGTTTATTTGGTTTTTGTGTGTTGTTTTAAGGATGAACCCCTCAATATAAGAAACCTTTGCCACCCGGCGAGCCAATACCTGCGCCGCCGGTTATATACTAATCTTCAATAATAAAGGTAAGAATGCACTTTTCTCAGTCTATCCACGAACCTCCAAAACAAAATATGAAACGGTATGCAAGAATGAGACAGATGTTGATCAACAGCTATGGGGCATTCCTTTTGGGTCAAGGAGCCTGCGGCGCATTTATAGTATTCCGCCTGCGGCGGCTTAGGGGCAAGCCCCTAAGAACCCC
>DOMW01000161.1 GCA_003510345.1 Clostridiales bacterium
TTCTGCCTCGCCCGCGTGGTTATACGATTTCTTGCATCTGGGCCTTTCTTGACAGCCTGCGCAGAGTATCAAATTTTTACTGTATTTTAGGTTTTTTGACACTCTGGCCACCCGGCCCAAGGCCGGATGGCAAAATAAATCCTCTTAGGATAGTAGTAGGCCCCACTTAATGATTGTACTGCCACCCGGCCCAAGGCCGGATGGCAAAATAAATATGTTTACTTACGGATCGTTTTTTCTATAGTGATCTCTTCCCCGCATGACTGGCATTTGCATTTGCCGTCCTCAATATTATCCGCCGAACGGAGCTTGTTGATCACATGGCAGTGCGGGCACACGGCCACCGCAATCAATTCCCCGCGTTCCCGCGCAGAAACTGCTGTATTATCCATTATGCTGATTTCCTTTCGTTTTTCCTAGTATCCAGCCAAAACCACCTGTTGCGAAAAACGGAAAATCAGCTATTCAGCCGCACCCGGGCAAGGACAGGCGTAGCGTCATACGCCAGTATCCCCACCGCAAAACACGCCGCGACCCATACTGCGGCCAGCGGAGAAAGCAATGCCGTTCCCTGCGCGCCGTGCAAGTCGGGTTCCTCCTGCAAAGAATCAAACATAGTTTCCATGCGCAACGCGCCGCGCGTATCATGTGAAAAAGCGGTATGCGCCGGTTCCGCCCGCAAGGAGAACACATCCGTTCCGTCTGCGGATGGAAAAACACAACAAAACCATACAATAAAGAGTATTGCCAACACAAGCATCGTATACGTGAACACTTTTTTTACCGATAAGCCATTCTGCCTTGCCGTTCTCATATTGCGCACACTCCAATTACCGTACAGGATACTGCATAATGATGGCAATTGCAACATACGTATTGTGGTAATCCGTTTGCTTTTCGGAACAAATCATGGTTCATTCGTATGAATTTGCGGTTTTCTGCTGTAATGTGCGGAAATCTCTCGTTATCTTTGTTTTCCGGACATCTTAGGTTGTATCCATCCAAATATGAACCCGCATTCTATGGCGCCCGCGATAGAGCCACGAGGACACGAGACCTGTATTGATCAGCACATAAGCTTTGCGGCCATGCCCTGCGCTATTCCTGCTCTTTTAGCCCGGCCAGCACGCGCTCTGCCTCAACCAGTGTTTTTTCGAGCGCCGCGCGGTATTCGGCCACGGTATCATCGTTTGGAGAACCCGCTTTGAGTTCGGCGTTGAGCTTGGCCGCCGCCTGATGCAGTATGGGCATGGAAAGCGTGCCCACCATGCCCTTTACCCCATGTGAAGATAATTCCGCGGCTGCATGGTCTTTATTATTGAGGTCGTCGTCGAGCTGCTTAAGCTCTTCCCCTTCCAAAAACATACCCAGCATGGTTGCTACGGTTTTTTTATTGCCGCGCATACGCCGCAGCATTTCTTCCACATCAATATAAACCTGTTCCATCGTTCCCCAGTTCCCCTTCCTTACTCTCACAGAATATACGTACCGATCACATTGAGCAATTCCTCCGGCGAAAACGGTTTGGCGATATGTTTATTCATACCGGCCTCAAGGCATAACTGCTCGTCTTCCTTAAAAGCGTTTGCCGTCATGGCGATGATGGGCACGTGCGCCGCTTCCTTTGTACCGAGCAGGCGAATACGCCGCGTCGCCTCGAGGCCATCCAAAACGGGCATTTGCACATCCATCAGTATAAGGTTGTAGCCGCCGTTTTCCCGGAACATATCGACTGCCTGCTGGCCGTTTTCGGCGCTGTCGATCGTAACGCCCGTCTCTTCCAGCATCCCTTCCACCACAACGCGGTTGACCTTGACATCTTCCGCCAGCAAGATCCGTTTGCCGCTCCAGTCCGCGCTTACAGCCGCTTGCGGCGCCTCGCTTTCCTGCCCGAAGTCGTACCGCGCCAGCCGGACGATCGTGTTGAACAATGTGGAAGGCAACACGGGCTTTGTGAGAAAATGCTCCACGCCAAACGCCCGCGCTTCTTTCTCGATATCGTGCCAATCGGAGACAGACATTATAACAACGACCGCGTCCTCCCCCGCTATACGCTTTATCTCCCGCGCCACCTCGCCGCCGCGCATACCGGGCATATGCCAGTCAATAAACACCATATCATAACCGCCGCCGCCCTGCAAACGTTTTTGCGCCAGCCCGATCGCTTCTTCCCCGCTTCTCGCAGCGTCACAGCGCACGGAAAACCCGGCCAGTATCTTTTGGAAATATTCCAGCACATCCGTTTGGTCGTCTACCACGAGTACGGAAAGCGTTTTGGCGTTGGCAGGCTTTGCCGCATCCCGGATCGCCCCGCCCAGCTCCGCCTCGATCGTAAACAGGAAGGTCGCCCCCTCGCCCAATCGGCTTTTCACCCCGATCTCCCCGCCCATGAGGTCAATAATCTTTTTGCAGATGGCAAGCCCCAGCCCCGTGCCGCCATATTGCCGGGTGATGCCGCCGTCGGCCTGCTCAAAAGACCGGAACAGTTTTTTCTGCGCTTCTTCTTCAATGCCTATGCCCGTATCGACCACCTTGGCGTGTATGCGGACCTTTCCTTCGCCGCATTCATCCTGGTCTACCTTAAGCGTGATCTTCCCGTTCTCCGGCGTGAATTTGATCGCGTTATTGAGAAAGTTTATCAGTACCTGAGAAAGCCGCAGCTCATCGCTTACGATCAGCCGCTTAAAAGGCCGGTTTGTTTTAAAGCAAAGCTGCTGGCCTTTTTCATCCAGCCTGACCTGCACGACATTGAATACATTTTGCAGCATTTTTTCAAAATCGAACGCCTTTTTTACGATCTCAAATTTATCGGCGTCGATTTTAGACATATCCAGCACGTCGTTTATGATGGCGAGAAGCTGGCGGGAAGACGCTTCCACTTTCTCCAGGTAATCTTTTATTTTGGGCAGGTCGTCTGTTTTATGCGCAAGCGTCGTCATGCCAATGATCGCGTTCATGGGCGTGCGNNCGTATCTCGTGGCTCATGCGGGATAGGAATTCAGACTTCGCCTTTGTGCTGGCGAGCGCTTCTTCCCGCGCCCGGTTCAGCCTGCCGAATGTTTCGTTGCGCGAGATAGAAGCCGCGATCAATAGCCCGCTCTCATTGATGATTTCCGCTTCCATACCGGTAAACCCCGCGTGCTCTTTGCTTGCCGCAAAGCCGATGCCGCCCCAAAACAACCCGTGCAGGTAAAGCGGCACAAGCATGACGGCGCGCGACCCCACTATGCCGGGCAATTCCCGCATTTTTTCCGGCAGGGACGCCGTTAGGCTACAGGTATAGTTGCGCTCCGCCATCGTTTCACGCCAACCCGGCATGATCTCGTCGTAATACAGGATCTGGTCGCCATTGTTTTCATAGAATGCGGTATAGCCGTCACACGTCCACTCCGAGCGGTAAAAACAAGCCGGGCCGCGCTCCGCATCCCGGTTTCTCCAGATAAAAGCGCGGTCGGCCTGCAAGCTTTCACCCAGAACCTGTAGCGACATGTGCAGCACCGTTTCATAGTCATGGTAAAAATCCCCCACCAGCAGCGACGCGGCGGAATTTCCCGCGCGCAGCAAGCGGTTTTGTTCAGCAAAATCTTTTTCGGAAGCGAGGCCGCTTATCCGCTTCACTTCCAGTTCCATGTCCCTTGCCTTTTGCTCGGCCTGCTTGCGCCGGGAAAGGTCAAACGCGATACCGGCAAGGCGAACGGGCACGCCCTGTTCGTCCCATTCATAGACTATGGCGCTTTCCTTTACCCATACGATGCTACCGTCCCGCCGCACCATGCGGAATTCTATGTTGTAGCGGTCTGCTTCCCCGTGCGCGAGGGCGTCCACATTCCGCTGCACCGCGGCCCTGTCTTCGTCATAGATCAACATGACGCGCGTACTGCCCCGATGGGGCACCTCCCCCAGTTCATAGCCCGTGAACTGCGCGATGGAGCGGTTTATGCGCATTTCATCCGACGGCAAATGCCAGTTCCAAATCCCTACAAACGCGGAATCGGCGAGAAAGCTGATCGCGTCGGCCGAAAGCCCGGAAACGTTCGCGTTTGTGCAAGCCGATTTCTTTTCCATATCTCTCTCTTTTCATATGGTGATACTGCTGCCTCTCCACAACGCAACGGACTAAGAGTCTGCCGCCGCGCTTCGCTGTTTGTAATTCTGTCATTCCATTATAACCCAGTTAGCCAATAGTTCAAACTGTGAATATAAAATAGTTAGATAACGCAAAATTTGACACAAAAACCGTGGGAATGCTATACTTTATCCGTGATAAATTTTGATTAAATTTCGGAGGTATGTCATATGGAAACAGGGAACTACAATCCTTTTTTGAACGCGCAAAAGCAATTTGACGGCGTGGCCGAGCTGCTGGAACTGGACAGCGGCACGCGGCAGCTCCTGCGCCGCCCGATGAAAGAACAGCACTTTACCATCCCCGTGAAGATGGACGACGGAAGCACGCAGGTGTTTTCCGCGTTCCGCATCAAGCACAACGACGCGCGCGGGCCGGCGAAGGGTGGCATCCGCTTCCATCCGCATGAAACGGCGGATACCGTGCGGGCGCTTTCCATGTGGATGACGTGGAAGTGCGCGGTGGTGGATATCCCCCTGGGCGGCGGCAAGGGCGGCGTGATCTGCGACCCGCACAACCTCTCCAAAAACGAGCAGGAACGGCTGTGCCGGGGCTATGTGCGCCAGCTTTACGGGCAGATCGGCCCGGTTTTGGACGTACCCGCGCCCGACGTGATGACAAACGGGCAGCATATGCTGTGGATGATGGACGAATACGAAGCGCTCTCGGGCGGGCGTTACCCGGGCGTGATCACCGGAAAACCGGTGGGCATGGGTGGCTCGCTGGGGCGGACAGAAGCCACCGGCTACGGCGTGATATATACGCTGAAAGGGTTGCTCGCTTATAAGAAAATACCATTTTCCGATACGACGGCAAGCTTCCAGGGCTTTGGCAACGTGGCCGAATACGCGGCGCGCATGTACACGGAGCTTGGCGGAAAAGTGATCGCCGTTTCAAGCTGGGACCAGGACGACGCGAAGTCCTACACGTTCCGCAAAAAGGACGGCTGCGACATCGCGCAGCTTGTGAGCATTAAAAATTCCTTCGGCAGCATCGACAAGGAAAAAGCGCGCGCGTTTGGGTACGAGATACTGGAAGGCGGCGAGTGGCTGAAACAGGATGTGGATATACTGGTACCGGCGGCCCTCGAAAACCAGATCACACCCGATGTGTGCGGGCAGATATCGGAAAAAGTAAAGATCATCTGCGAGGCGGCGAACGGCCCGACCACGCCGGACAGCGACCCCATATTAAACGGGCGCGGCGTCACTATAATCCCGGACTTTTTATGCAACGCGGGCGGCGTTACGTGCAGCTACTTCGAGCAGGTGCAGTGCAACATGAATTATTTCTGGAGCAGGGAAGAAGTGCTGGAAAAACTGGAATACGCTATGACGAACGCTTTTACCGCCGTGAACGAGCTGGCGCAGGAGAAAAAGCTGAGCTTGCGGGACGCGGCGTATGTGATCGCGATAAACCGCGTGGTAAACGCGGTAAAACTGCGGGGCTGGGTGTGACACAAAAAGGAGCAGGGCTTTGGCGGACGAGGATAGCAAGGAGCGTGAACGCAGGCTAAGGGCGCTCACCGAGCGGGCAAAAGAGCTGGAATGCCTGTACGCCGTAGACGAGTTGTTGCAGGATAAACAGCTTTCTTTGCCTGCCGCCATGGCAAAGCTTGTGGATATTTTACCCATTGGCTTCTCAAACCCCGCCGCCTGCCGGGTGCGCATCCGTTACCGAAACGAGTCTTTCAGCGCGCCCGATTTTGACAAGGCGACAGTGCTCACAACCGTGGACGTGTATGAGGATGAAGAAAAAACCGGCGCGATCGAAGCCGGATACATCATGCCCCCCGGCGAGCCGATCGAGCTTTTAGACGACGAGATAAAGCTTTTAAGCGTCATAGCGAGGCGGGTTTCGCAGCTTGCTTTGGGAACGGCGCGCGAGGTCCGCTTGCTCGTGAATATGCTCGGGCAGATCGACCCCGATATGCTCACGCGCATAGGCGAAAAATTGCAAGTACACATGAAAGACGCCGCCCAAACGGGCGGGCCGTCTTTTTTTGCGGGCGGGCAGCCTTATGGGGAAACAAACGCCCCGCTTCGTATAAGCCTTCCCACGGCGGCGGCCCCGCTTGCGCAGACGATTATTGAAAATGCCGTGTCGTTTTTGCCGCGCGGCGAGCTGTTCAGTCTGATCAACAAATGGGTACGGGAAGAGCGGGTGTTCGCGCTGGTAAAAACAGTGGACAATCCGGCTGCCAGCATTGGCGATGTGCTTCTCGCCGTGCATAAATACATTGAGGCGGTGGGTGAAAAGGGCAGCGGGTCGCTCACCGAGTCGTGGCTCACGGCGGAGCTGGCGCACCGTTTTTTATCGAGCGACAGCCGGATATTAAATCAAGTGCTGGATACGCTCCGCGTGGCCGATTTCGCCCCCGTGCTGGAACGGATCATCGGTTCGGAATCGAGCAGGGGAAACATAGGCGGCAAGGGCGCCGGGCTTTTTATCGCGCAGCAGATATTGCGCAGGGCGGCGGAGGGAGATCCGCTTTTAGCCGATATCAAAACGCCGCGCACCTGGTATGTCGCAACGGACGCGATTGCGGATTTTTTACAGTACAACAACATGAAGGAACTGAACGCGTATAAATACAACCCGCTGTTTCACCTGCGCATAACATACGGCGATGTGGTCGCCAAAATCAAGCTTTCCAAACTGCCGCCCAAAATAGCGCACATGCTGCGCACGGTGCTGGATGATATAGAAGGCGCGCCGCTGGTCGTCCGGTCGTCCTCGCTTTTGGAAGACAGCAAGAAGGGCGCTTTTTCCGGCAAATACAAAAGCCTGTTCGTGGCGAATGTGGGAACAAAGGAAGAACGCCTCGCGGAGCTTATGGACGCGATACTGGAAGTATACTCTTCCATGTACAACCCGGACTCTATCAGCTACCGGAAAGAACGCGGGCTGCTCAATGAAACGGAGCAGATGGGCATACTGATACAGGAAGTTGTGGGCCGCAGGATAGGCGATTATTACCTGCCCGCTTATGCAGGCGTGGCGTTTTCACACAATATGTTCCGCTGGTCGGCGCGGGTGAGCCGTGAAGGCGGGCTGGCGCGCATGATGCCGGGCCTGGGCACGCGCGTCGTAGACCGGGTGGGCGACGATTACCCCATATTGTTTTCGCCCGCGGAACCCGGGCTGCGCATAAACCAGACGCCGGACGATATCCGGCATTATTCCCCCAAAAAAGTAGACCTGATAGACCTTTCCGCCCGCCGGTTTGCCACGATGGACATCACGGAGTTTTTGCGGCAAAACGGGGATGAATTTCCCGGCCTTTCCCAGTATGTTTCCGTTTATTCCATGGATATGATGGAAAACAAAAACGCGTTTACGCTCGATACAAAAAAAGACGACATGGTGGTGACGTTTGACGGGCTGCTCGCGGGCGAACTGCCAAAGCGGCTCAAACGTATGCTGGATGTGCTGGAGGAAAAAATGGGCACGCCGGTCGATATCGAGTTCGCGTTTGACGGGCAGCACCTTTACCTGCTCCAGTGCCGCCCGCAGGGCGAGGGAACCGCGCGGCAGCCCGCGCCCATACCGCAAAACCTGCCCGCGGAAGACGTTGTGTTTACCGCGAACCGCTATGTTTCGGACGGTATGCTGCGTGATATTACGCATATCGTGTATGTGGACGGGGAGGAATACGACAAGCTTTCTTCGCGGGAGGAATTGCTCGCCGTGGGCAAAGCTGTGGGACTTTTGAACGAGGCGCTCAAAAGGCGCAAATTCTTGCTGATCGGCCCGGGGCGTTGGGGCAGCCGGGGCGATATTAAATTGGGTGTGCGCGTCACCTATTCCGATATTTCAAATACCGCCGCGTTGATCGAGGTCGCCCGCGCAAAAGCGTCGTATACACCAGCGCTTTCGTTCGGCACCCACTTTTTTCAGGATCTTGTGGAGGCGGATATTGTGTATATTCCGCTGTACCCGGATCAGCCGGATACCGTTTTCAAGGAAAGTTTCTTCCGCTGCGCAAAGAATGAGCTTGCGGCAATATTGCCGGAATACGCCCGCCTTTCCCATGTGGTCACGGTCATAGATATCCCGGCGTCCAATTTTGGCAAAACGCTCTCCATCCATATGAACGCCGAGCTTTCCCGCGCGGTCGCTTTTCTCACGAAGGAACCCGGCGGGGCAGAGGAGCGCAGGCAGCCGCCGTCATGGAAAACAACGGAAGAAAGCGAGCACTGGCAGTGGCGGTATTACATGGCTTCGCAAATCGCGGATAGCCTTGATATGGAAGCGCTAGGCGTAAAAGGGGTCTACCTGACCGGCAGCGTGAACGCCGGTGGCGCGGGCCCGGGCAGCGATATCGACTTGCTGCTGCATGTGGACGGAAATGAAGAGCAGCGCCGTTTGCTTACAAGCTGGCTAAACGGCTGGAGCCGCGCGCTTGCCAAAATTAATTTCCTGCACACCGGATATGATGCGGGCAATCTGCTGGACTTTCATTTGATGGACGACGCGGATATCGAAAAGAAAGACGCTTACGCGCAAAAGATCACTTCATATGCCGACCCGGCGGCGCGACTGCGCGTGCGGGGGCAGGGGTAAGTGACTGCTGATCAATGCGGGGTGCGCGTCTTTTTGGTCTTTCGGTGGGTGATAATTCAACAAAGGTTATCGATGCCCCTGTTAGGCAGATCCTCCCAAACACGAACTTGTATTTATGATTGTGCAAATATCTTGTGTTTGCTTTTGGGTATTCCTCATGGGTCAAGGAGCCTGCGGCGCATTTATAGTATTCCGCCTTCGGCGGTTTACAGCATTTTGCTGTATATTTCAGGTTCGCATGCTTGTCAAACATCATCAGTGCACTTTTGCCTTTCAAATATCCCATAAAGGTGGACACACTTATCTTCGGCAGTATGCTCACCAACATATGGATATGATCTACCATCAGGTGCCCTTCCAGTATTTCCACCCCCTTATACCGGCATAGCTGCTTCAATATGTCCCGCAG
>DOMW01000025.1:0-4218 GCA_003510345.1 Clostridiales bacterium
GTTTTTTCTCATAGCGGAGTGTCCTTCCTGCCTTATCCTTGACGAAGCGTCTGATGAGACGCCCGTGCGTGTGCAAGGCGGCATACCAACACCTTTCCCGCGCGCAGCGCGGGAAAGGCTCTAACCATCAACATAAAAAGTCTGTACCGCCCGGCGCGGCAAAATCTGGCCCACCAATGATATTAAAACTCCTAATACACGCAAAACGGCCACGCCCAGATATTACCCCCGTACCGTCACATAAGGCTGCCATTCCCTGATAGTATCCGCCAGCGCGGCGATTTCCGAAGGCGTGTAAGGCTGCATCGAGCCCGTGTGCCTGATATCGCCCGGTTGCGGGCGATAGAGCTGTAACACATAAGAAGGGAGCGGCGGCAGCGCCCGCGCCATTTCCGCCAAATTGTCCGGGGTGATCTGCGGGATCATCGTAGTGCGCATCTCGAAGCGGATTCCAGAGTGCAAAAGAAGCTCGGCTGTCCGTTGCGCATCGTCGCCCGGTTGCCCGCATAGCGCCTCATATTTTGAAAACGGCGCTTTGTAATCGAGCGCGGCGTAATCGAGCAGGGATTCCTTCAGTAAACGGTCTATCGCTTTAGGACTGCTGCCGTTCGTATCCAGTTTTGTCCGGTATCCGAGCTGTTTCACATACGCAAAAAACTCGGGCAGGTCGTTTTGCAGCGTGGGCTCCCCGCCGGATACCACCACGCCATCCAGCATGGCCGCGCGTTTTTCCAAAAATGCGAAAATCGCGCCGCTATCGAGTAGCGGCGCGCCTTTCAACAAATACCTGTTGTGGCAGTAAAAACAATTATAGTTGCAGCCGACTGTAAAGAGCACGGCGGAAAGCAGGCCGGGAAAATCGACAGTGCTTGTCTTCTGCAACCCGGCAATGTTCAATTCACCTGTTTCTCCTTGATGACATATTTCACGCGGTCGCCGTATTCCGCTTTCTTGCCTTTGTGGTAGTTCTGCACCGGGCGCAGGTAACCGACCACGCGGCTCCACACCTCCGTTTCACCGCCGCATTCCGGGCAGGTGAACTGCTCGCCGTTAAGGTACCCGTGGTCGTTGCACACGGAGAAAGTAGGCGTCAACGAAATATACGGCAGTTTATAATTTTCGAATATTTTGCGGATGAGGCTTTTTGCGACCTCCCTGTCCGGTATGCGCTCGCCGAGGTACAGGTGCAGCACCGTGCCGCCGGTGTACAGGCTTTGCAACTCATCCTGCAAATCCATCGTCTCAAAAATATCGTCCGTGTAACCGACCGGAAGCTGGCTGGAATTCGTGTAATACGGCGTACCGTTGCCCGCGCAGATGATATCGGGATACTGGTCTTTATCCAGCCGCGCCAGGCGGTAGCTCGTGCCTTCGGCGGGCGTGGCCTCTAGGTTGTAAAAATGCCCGGTCTCTTCCTGTATTTCCGCCATAAGCTCACGGAGGTACTGCATCGTCCCGGTGGCAAACTCCTGCCCTTTTTCTGTTGTAAGGTCTGTGCCGTCCCCATAAAAATTCAGCACGGCTTCGTTCATGCCGATAATGCCGATCGTGTTAAAGTGATTGTACCAATATTGCCCGGTGCGCTGCCTGATGTTGCGCAGGTAGTGCGCGGAAAACGGATACAGACCGCGTTCCGTCTGCCGCTCGATCACCTTGCGCTTGATCTCCAGGCTGTTTTTGGCGACTTGCACCATCTGCCACAGCCGCGCGCGGAATTCCTGCATAGACTTGGATTTATACGCGAGACGGGGTAAATTAATGGTCACCACGCCGATCGAACCGGTCATGGGGTTGCTGCCAAACAGGCCGCCGCCGCGTTTTCTCAGTTCCTTCGTATCAAGCCGCAGGCGGCAGCACATGGAAAGCGCGTCCTCGGGCGAAAGGTCGGAATTAATATAATTTGAGAAATACGGGATGCCATATTTGCAGGTGATCTCCATAAAACTGTTCACCACCGGGCTGTCCCAGTCAAAGTCTTTTGTTACGTTGATGGTGGGCACCGGGAACGTAAACACGCGGCCTTTGGAATCACCCTCCAGCATCACTTCGCAAAACGCTTCGTTGAAAAGATCCATTTCTTTTTGGAAATCACCGTATGTGGCCGATTGCACTTCGCCGCCTATGATCACGCTTTCATCCCGCAATGTATGCGGCACGACGATATCGAACGTTAGGTTGGAAAACGGGCACTGGAACCCTACGCGCGTGGGCACGTTGATGTTGAAAATAAATTCTTGCAACGCCTGCTTTACCTGCTTCTTTTTCATGTTGTCGTAACGGATAAACGGGGCGCAATAGGTGTCGATCGACGACCACGCCTGCGCGCCCGCCGTCTCTCCCTGCGTCGTGAACGTAGAGTTCACGATCTGCCCCAAAAAGGAACGCAGGTGTTTTGCGGGCGAAGATTCCACCTTGCCGGGCACGCCGCCAAAGCCGTCCATCAAGAGCTGTTTTAAATCCCATCCCGCGCAGTACGGGCCAAAAAAGCCGAGGTCGTGCAGGTGGAAATCACCGGATATGTGCGCGTTACGTATTTCTTCCGGGTAGACCTCGTGCAGCCAGTATTGCCTGGTGAATGTCTCCCGTACATAATTATTCATGCCGTTAATCGATTTCTGCGTGTTGGCGTTTTCCTGTATCTGCCAGTCCTTATCGTCCAGATAATCGGAAAACATGTCTATCGTGGCGCCAATCAGCGCGTTTGCCTCACGCGCGCCGCGGCGTTTTTCGCGGTATAGGATATACGCTTTCGCCGTACGTGCATAATTATTCTGTATGAGTATCTTTTCTACGATATCCTGCACTTGCTCCACGTCGGCCGTTTCCTGGCCGATCGTCTCGTTCGCCCGCTCCACCACCTGGTCGCACAAACGCTGCGCCAAATCAAAATCATCGCCGCCCACGGCGGTCGCGGCCTTGAAAATGGCCCAGGCAATTTTTTCCTTGCGGAAAGGAACGACTGTGTTATCTCTTTTTCGGATCTTTGTAATCATAAAATATCTCCCTGCCACTCTTTTCTGTATGACCTGACAGCAAAGGACGCCGCACCGCTTTAACGCTCTTTGCGCACGCCTTTTGCGCGATAGCCCCGGGCTTACGCCCATCCCCCTATGATACTGTATAAAAATACAATATCTAGTTCGTGATCTTTATTGTGAACACTACATATTGTATTCCTGTTGCGGGTGCTTGTCAATGGGAAAAGCATAGAAGCATCATAAAAAATGGGAAAGGGCGTGGCTGCGGGCTGAATCCGTACTTACATTGTACAAATATCTTTCGTTTGCTTTTAGGTATTCCTTTTGGGTCAAGGAGCCTGCGGCGCATTTATAGTATTCCGCCTGCGGCGGCTTAGGGGCAAGCCCCAAAGAACCCCAAAGCAGCGCCAAAACTTTAGAGGAATGCCCTAATAAGGGAGTTTTTAGAACCGTAGGTTCTGAACCGCCGGAGGCATAAAATCATCCCGTAAGGATACCTTGACCCCAAAGGAATACCACAAAGACAACTGCGGGATATTTCGGCAATCCTACACGTTTCGCTATACTTTTGATGATGTAATGAGTATTTAGTATAAGGGCGCTATTCCGAATCCCTCTGCCCTCCTTGACGAGAAACGGCAGCGTCAAAACTATCTGCGGTGGAAAATATTTCTGTTTTAACAACAACACAGGGCGCGTTCAAATCCCGCTTTCCTACCCGGCGCACAGGCGAATCTTGCCCACCTACCATCTGCAAAAGGGCCGCAAAGATGTGCGGCCCGATTGAATCAGCGCTTACCTAGCCCTTCTTCTCCACCGGCAGCCACACCTCATAGTGCATGTGCTCCGGGTTATCGTCCAGATACACTTCAATGTCCGGGGCGTTTGCCCATTCATACCCGGATGTGGGCAGCCACTCGGAAAAGATGCGCTTTTGCAGGTCCCCAATTGAAGACGGCAGCCCCTCGCCCGAGAACACCGCCCATGTGCAGGCAGGGACCACAAGCTCATACATACCGTCCGGCGCCGGGCTTTTTGTGGCTGCGGCAATGTAGTAATAATTCGAGCCGCCGTCACCGGCGCAATCGGACACGCCCAGCAAACCCTTCGGTTCGTCGCTTATAAGGCCGCAAACCTGATCAATTTTCCCGCTTTGCCCCGCTTCCTTCCAGAACTGGGGGATGCGCTCAAAGCTCTCGGCGACTTCGGCCGGGTCAAATTCTTTCCCGACATCGGACTT
>DOMW01000025.1:4249-6205 GCA_003510345.1 Clostridiales bacterium
TCCATTTCAACTTCTCCTTTGATCGTGATATGGAAGCTCACGCGGGGAAAGGATTTCAGAACGGTACCCGGCTTTTGCGCGGCCGACGGCGAAATCCCATGTACACTTTTGAACGCCCGGTTAAACGCGGTGGGCGAATCGTAGCCGTATTGCAGGGATACGTCGATCACTTTGCCGCCGTTTTGCAGGTCCAGCGCCGCTTTTGTAAGCCGCCGGTTTCGTATATACGCCGAAAGCGGTATGCCCACCATGTAAGAAAACAGCCGCTGAAACTGATACTGCGACGAACACGCGATACGAGCCGCCTCTTCCGGCGAAATCTCGCCGCCAAGGTTATCCTCGATGTATTCCATCGACTTGTTCATTCTGGTTATCCAATCCATTTGCTCGCCTCCTGAAACAAAGAATACCGTTTTTTCAGGGAGTTATCCTCTCTTTCCATGCCCAAAAATGAGAGGGGTACACTCTTTCCAAAAGACAGTATAGCATGAACGCGTGTTGATTTCCATTTCTTACATCCGTTTTCCAGCCGCTTACTCCCCTCTTCGCACCACTTGGAAGATTCTTCCTTGACAATATTTTTTTATTAAGCTATGCTGTCGGTTCAGGGAGGTTATGTATGGAAAAAGAAATAATACAAAATAACGATACCAGCACTGTGAGCGGGCAGGAAACCCCGCCCGAATTCAAGCACTGGAAGCGCAGGACGGCGCTGTTCTTATCCGGGCAGACCATATCGATTTTTGGTTCCGCGCTGGTGCAGTTTGCCATCATCTGGTATATCACGCTTTCCACGCAATCGGGTGGCATGATCACCGCGGCGACCGTATGCGGGTTCGCGCCGCAGGTAGTGATCTCGCTTTTTGCCGGCGTGTGGGCCGACCGCTACAACCGTAAGGCGCTTATCATCGCGGCGGATACTATGACGGCAGCCGCCACGCTCGTATTGGCGCTGCTCTTTCTTGCCGGGTACAAGGATTACTGGATCATTTTTATCGTGATCAGTGTCCGCTCGCTGGGGCAGGGTATCCAGACGCCCGCCGTGAACGCGCTACTGCCGCAGATCGTTCCGCCGGAAAAGCTGATCCGCATAGGCGGCATAAACGGCAGCCTGCAATCTATCATGTTTTTGCTGGCGCCCGCCGCAAGCGGGGCGATTTTAGGCTTCGCGTCCATAGAAAGCACCTTCTTTATCGACGTCACGACCGCCGTCGCCGGTATATTGATACTGAGCCTGCTGCGCGTGCCGCTGCACAAAAAGGCGCTGGAAAAGCAGAAAGGCGGGTATTTCGCCGACCTCAAGGCCGGTATCAGCTATGTGGTAAAGAGCAAGTTTTTGCGGACGTTCATGCTGTACTACGCGCTTTTTATGTTTCTTGTGGTGCCGGCCGCGATGCTCTCCCCGCTAATGGTGACGCGTACCTTTGGCGACGACGTATGGCGGCTTTCCTTGACGGAAATACTATTTTCCGCGGGCAGCATAGGGGGCGGCCTGGTGATTTCGGCATGGGGCGGCTTCAAAAACCGCACGCGTACCATTGCGATGGCGACCATCCCGTTTGGCCTTACCACCGTATTCATGGGGATCGTACCCGGGTTTACCGTATTCCTTGTGATGATGGTGATTGCCGGTTTCTCCATGCCGTTTTTCTCCACGCCCGCCATGGTGCTGCTGCAAGAGCAGGTGGAACAGGATATGCAGGGCCGGATGTTCAGCCTGGTGCAGATCGTGATGTCGGGTATCGTACCACTCGGCATGATGTTTTTCGGCCCGCTGGCCGATAGCGTGCGCATCGACACGCTGTTTGTGGTCACCGGCATATTGTTTGTGCTCACGGGCACAACCGTATTCTTCAATAAACACTTTAAGCGCGGTTTGATTACAGATTAAAATTAGGGAGTGGCTATTTTACATGTATCGATGTATTATTGTTTTCGCAACATAGGCGGCGTAGG
>DOMW01000227.1:0-424 GCA_003510345.1 Clostridiales bacterium
CAAGCTTGGGCTTATGGCACTGCGGACAATCCGAAACGCTGGGAATCGCAAGCTTAATATGCGCTCTCCTTGAATCCCTGCGGGCTTTGGATGTTTTTCTTTTTGGTACTGCCACAACCACACCTCCTCAAACGTTTACAATTCGTCTGCCAATTTCATTCAATGGGCAATGCCAATGTGAACGTTTAAAAGCAGTCGCATGTTATTGTATTGTTTTTTTGCCGACTTGTCAATACCCCAAAACCGTGTTTTTTTAGTTTTTAAAGCCGTGCTTGAGCGTATCCCGCGCTATCATAAGCTCCTCGTTTGTGGGCACGATATACACCTTGACCTTGGAGTCGGGGGTGGAAAGCTCTACCTCTTTGCCGCGTACGCTCCTATTCAGCTCCCGGTCTATCTTAACGCCAAGGAACTCAAGGCCTGT
>DOMW01000227.1:447-676 GCA_003510345.1 Clostridiales bacterium
ATGGTCGTTCTCGCCCACGCCCGCCGTAAACACTATGCAGTCCACGCCGCCCATAGCGGCAGCGTATGCGCCTATGTATTTCTTCACATTGTAGGTGAATATCTCCACCGCCAGCTTTGCGCGTTCATTTCCCTGGGCGGTAGCTATCTCCAAGTCGCGGAAGTCGCTGGATATGCCGGATATACCATGCACGCCCGACTCCTTGTTCATCACCTTGTTTATCTCCTGA
>DOMW01000227.1:767-6824 GCA_003510345.1 Clostridiales bacterium
TATGGAGGAGCCGTTGCCCAGATGGCAGGTTATTATCTTGAGGCTCTCAAGGGGCTTGCCCACTATCTCGGCCATACGCCGAGACACATACTTGTGGGAGGTGCCGTGGAAGCCATAACGGCGTATCTTCTTTTCCTGATAGTATTCATAAGGCATGCCGTACATGAATGCGCAGCTGGGCATGGTCTGATGGAATGCCGTGTCGAATACCGCCACCATGGGGATGCCGGGCAGCACCTGCTCGCAGGCCTCTATGCCCATTATGTTAGCAGGATTGTGAAGAGGCGCAAGAGGCGCGTTTTCCCTGATGGCGCTTAGTACATCCTCTGTGATAAGCGCGGAGGACTTAAAGCTCTCGCCGCCGTGAACAACCCTATGCCCAACGGCGTCTATCTCGCTCATGCTCTCAATAACGCCATGCAGCTTGTCGGTCAGCGCGTCCAGCACCTCTTTTATGGCCTGCGTATGGTCGTACATGTTTTTCTTTATGCTGGCAGGGTCTTTACCCGCCGGCTTATGGTTTAAAACCGTTCCGTCCAAGCCTATGCGCTCCACAATGCCCTTGGCTATTACTGATTCATCTCTCATATCCACCAATTGGTACTTAAGGGAAGAGCTTCCTGCGTTTATAACGAGTATTTTTTTAGACATTTTTCACTTCCTCCTTAATTTTGCGCCTGTAAAGCGGTTATCGCAACAACATTCACTATATCCTCCACGCTGCATCCGCGCGAAAGGTCGTTTACCGGCTTGGCCATGCCTTGGCAGATAGGCCCTATGGCCTCCGCGCCCGCCATGCGCTGCACCAGCTTGTAACCGATGTTTCCCGCCTCCAGCCCCGGGAACACGAGCACATTCGCTTTTCCCGCGACAGGGCTGCCCGGCGATTTCAACTGGCCGACCGATTCCACCAGCGCGGCGTCCGCCTGCAACTCGCCGTCCACATTCAGTGTGGGCGCAAGCTCTTTCACTTTGGCAGTGGCGGCCTGCACTTTATCCACCAACTCATGCTTGGCGCTGCCCTTCGTAGAGAAGGAAAGCATGGCCACACGCGGTTCCATGCCCGCCAGGCCGCTCGCCGTATCCGCCGAAGCGATGGCGATCGCCGCAAGCTCGTCCGCGTTCGGGTCGATATTGATGGCGCAGTCCGCGAAAATCAATACGCCATCGTCGCCGTACTTTCCATCTGGCAGTTCCATAATAAAGCTGCTGGAAACGATGGAAACACCCGGCCGGGTTTTAAGCACCTGCAACGCGGGGCGCAATGTATCGCCCGTGGAATGGATCGCACCCGAAACCATACCGTCCGCGTCGTTGTTTTTAATCGCGGTCACCGCGAAATACAGCGTATCCTTGCAAATCTCCTTGGCCTGCTCGGGCGTAACCCCTTTGCTCTTGCGCAGTTCATAGAACAGCGCGGCGTATTCGTCCAGTTTCGGGGACGTCGCGGGGTCGATCAGCCGCACGCCGGTAATGTCCGTTCCGCTTTCCTGCGCGCCCTTTTTGATCTCCGCTTCATTGCCCAAAAGCACCACATCCGCGATCCCCAGCTTTGCGATCTTCCCCGCCGCCTGAATCGTGCGCGGTTCGCTTCCCTCCGGCAGAAGGATGGTCTTTTTTTGAGATTTTGCCTTTTCCGTGATTTTTTCCATCAGTGACATTTACGTGTACACCCCCAACATTCATAATAATTGATTTGAATTTACGTGCGGTTTTCATTATACTGTTACCAGCCATACCGTTACCCAAATAATTATATACGGTCGCCAACGGTTTGCAAAGGGAAAAAATGAAAATCGCGGGAATAATCGCGGAATATAATCCGTTTCACAACGGCCACGCGCTGCACATACAAAAAACACGTGAATTCACAGGCGCAACTCACATAATTTGTGTGATGAGCGGCAATTTTGTTCAGCGCGGCCAGCCCGCCCTACTGGATAAATGGGCGCGCGCGAAAATGGCGCTTTTGGGCGGCGCGGATATGGTAATCGAGCTTCCTTTCCTGTACGCGGCGCAAAGCGCGGAGGGTTTCGCGGCGGGCGGGGTGCGGCTGCTTAGCGCCCTGCGCTGCGTGGAGTTCCTCTCGTTTGGCAGCGAATGCGCCGACCTTTCCACGCTTGACCGGCAGGCGGCCCTTTTGGCGCGCGAGCCAAAAGAACTCACCCTGCGCATCAAGGCCCTGCTCAAAGAGGGGCTTTCCTACCCCGGCGCGCGCGGCATGGCGGTCGCGGAGCACCTCGGCATCCCCAAAGAATCCGCGCCTAACGATATACTCGCCGTCGAGTATTTAAAGGCCATCCGCCGGTATCATGCCGATATGCGGCCTGTGCCCGTGCAAAGGACGGGCGGCGGCTACCACGACAATACGCTCCGCCCCAGCCTTTCAAGCGCTTCGGCCATACGCGCGGCCATCGCCTCATCCGGCGTTTCAGATGCAATTCTTTCCAACATCCCCCCCGCTTGCCATTCCTGCTTTCATGAGTTTACGCCGCTCACCGATTTTTCCGCGCACTTCAAGCTGCTGCTCTACCGCATCCGCAGTATGCGGCCAGGTGAAATAGCAAATCTGCACGACGTTTCAGAAGGGTTGGAGCACCGTATCATAGACTGCGCGAAAAACGCGGAGACGCTCGAAGAACTCATTCTTGCCGTTAAAAGCAAGCGTTACCCCTACACCCGCATCCAGCGTATTTTGCTCTACATTTTTGCGGGCGTCACCCGGGAATTAGTGCGCCACGCAAATGAATCCGTTCCGTATGCCCGCGTGCTCGGCTTTCGGCAGGACGCAAGCGCCCTGCTTTCCGAACAATCCCGCCGTTCGGCTATCCCCGTGCTTGTCCGCTCTTCTGATTTTTTGCAAAACAAAGTGCTGGAACACGATTTTTATGCCAGCGACCTCTACGCGCTGCTGCACACACATAAAAACGCCCCCGCGGGGCGTGATTTCCGGCAGCCGGTTATAACAGTTTAGGCCGCTGTAATGAGTCGGTATTTCAAGGTTCCGTTATGCGGAAACAACACTAAAACTCCGCCTGGTCCTTGTTCTTGTTATTAATAAAATTCGACTTGTTTTCCCGTATGATATCCGTGTATTCCTTCATATAAGAAGCGATATCATCCAGCACATTCACCGCGTAATCGTTGGCATTCACCCGCAGTTCATACGCCTGCCGCTGCGCCGCGTCCAGTATGCGGTTCGATTTTTCATAAGCGAGCTGCGTCACCCTGTGGTCTTCTATCATTTCGGAAAGTTTAACGTCCACGCCCGCCATAATATTCTTCGCCTTGTTCTGCGCCTTTTCAATAATACGGTCGCGATCCGAAACAATCTCTTTTGCCTCGGCCAGCTCTGCGGGCAGGTTTTCCCTTATCTCGTCCAATATATCAAGCACAAAATCGACGTCGATCGACCGCTTGCTCGAAAACATCGACTTTTTGCTGTTTTCAATCTCCGCGATGATCTCATCCATCAATTCGAGAACTTTCATAGGGGCACCCTCCTCAAAATCATGTCGGTTATTTCCCGCGGCACATATTCCGAAACATCCGCGCCATACGCGATCAGCTCCTTTACGACAGACGAACTGATATACTGCGTCTCCGGCCGCGAAAGAAGCGCGATCGTTTCCACACCAGGCAGCAGTTTGGCATTCACCACCGCAAGCTGCTGTTCCAAATCCAAATCCGCGGAAGAGCGCAGCCCGCGCACGATCACATTCGTACCCAGTTTCTTCATAAGGTCAACCAGCAACCCGCCCGAGGAACACACCTTAACATTCGAAAATTCCCTGCAAACACGCTCCATCATGGCAAGCCGCGCAGGGAGGTCATACATATACCGTTTCTGCGTGTTATTCAACACGCCCACATGCACCGTATCAAACAACCCCGCAGCCCTGCGGATAATGTCTTTATGCCCATACGTAACGGGATCAAAGCTTCCCGGATAGACGCAATCCCTCATCCATTCTCCTCGTATTTAAAATACGTCAGCATCGTCCGCCCAAACTTTTTCCGCTTTATTTCGGATAGATGGGGAACGGCGGGTAGCGTAAGCTCCCCTTCGCTTTCCAGCACCAGCAGCGCACCCTTTGCAAGCGCCTTTTGCCCCGTAAGAAGCGCAAGCGCGCGCTCGTAAAGTCCGCTTTGGTATGGCGGGTCTATCAATACTATATCAAACTTTTCCGAATTATGGAACAGTTTAATCACATCCGCAAAATCATTTTTTATGAACGTCACGTTTTGCGGGCTGCCCATGCGTTTTATGTTCTCCGCTATGGTTTTTGCCGCCGCCGGGTTGTTGTCCGCAAGCACCGCTTCCCGCGCCCCGCGTGATAACGCTTCCAGCCCCAGCGCGCCGCTTCCCGCGAAAAGGTCTAAGACGTTTGCCCCCGCAATATCAAACTGTATGCTGCCAAACAGCGCCTCTTTCACCCTGTCCGCTGTGGGGCGCGTATCCCGCCCGTCCGGGGAAGCAAGCAAAAGCCCCCGTTTTTTCCCCGCGATGACCCTCACGTCTTTTTGATCACCCCGTCCGGCGTTATGATCATATCCATCTTTATGTCGTGCGCTTCGGCAGGTATGCTCTCCACCACCTGAAAATCATAGGCCAGCGCGATTTTCACCGCTTTTTTCGCTTTCGCAAGAAAGCTGTCGTAATACCCGAACCCAAAACCCAGCCTGTTCATCTCCCTGTCAAACGCGATGCCGGGCACGATCACAACGTCAAGCCCGGCGGGGTCCTGCGCCTTGCCGCTGTCCGGTCGCGGCTGCGCCATGCCAAATTTGCTCATCTCCAGCCGCCCGTTTTTGATGTTGATCGCGTACATATTTTTCCGCGCGATAGCGGGCAGGTACACTTCCTTGCCCTGGTAAAGCAGCCAGCCTGTCAGCGCGGCGGTCTTGATCTCATTGTCAAAATGGCTGTACAGCAACAATTTCCCCGCTTTTTTCACGGCGGGAAGCCCGAGCGCCGTTTCATACACGGCGGCGGAAGCCTCCTCTATGTCTTTGGATGTAAGGTTTTGCCTTTTTTCCCGCATCCGCTCCCGTACTGTTTGTTTATCCATTTCACCCTCACTCATATATGCGCGGCACCCGCCCGGAAAACCCGAGCAGCACCTCGTAGCTTATCGTACCCGCCAGCGCGGCAATTTCGTCCGCGTCGATTGTGAGCGCACCGGCCCCGCCCAAAACGACGGCCTCGTCCCCCACGTTCACGCCGTCCATCCCGGTGATGTCGATCATCGTCTGGTCCATGCACACCCGCCCCACGATATTCGCGGATTGCGCGCCGCTTGCCGTCTTTACCAGCATACGCCCCCTGTTTGAAAGCAGTCGCGGGTAGCCGTCGCCATACCCAATCTGCACCGTGGCAACCTTCATTTTTCCTTTCGCCTTAAACGTGCAGCCATACCCGATGGGCACGCCGTCCTCCACCTCTTTAATGTGCGCGATTTCCGCGAAGACCCGCATGGCAGGCATAAGCTTCACGCGCCCGCCCTTTGCCGCCGCCGACGGGTAACACCCATACAGCGAAATGCCGATCCGCGCAGCATCGTAAGCGTATTCGGGCAGAAGGATCGCCGCGGCACTGTTCGCGCAATGGACCATCGGCGCGTACCCAGCGCTTTTAACCATGTCCACAAACGTAAGGAACCGCTTGTTCTGCTCCGCCGCAAACGTCCTGTCCTCCTCGTCCGCACAGGCAAAATGCGTAAAAATCCCTTCCAGTTCCACATCCGGGCATTTTTTGAGCACACCCAAAAACTCCGTAAGCTCACTGGTTTTCGTCAGACCGATGCGGTTCATGCCGGTGTCTACTTTCAGGTGGACAGCCGCTTTTTTGCNNTTTCTGCCCTGCCCCGCCGCGATCTTTTGCAGGCACAGCACATCGCCCACCGTAAATACGCACTGCGCAAGGCCCAGCTTCACGCCCAGCGCGTATTGCGCCTCATTGCCGTGCCCCATCACCAGAATAGGGCAGTCCATGCCCGCTTCGCGCAAGGGCGCCGCTTCTTCCGCCAGCGCGACGGCCAGCGAACCCGCCCCCGC
>DOMW01000035.1 GCA_003510345.1 Clostridiales bacterium
CTCCTTGACCACATAGGAATACCTCAAAGCAAACGTAAGGTATTTGCACAATATAAATACGGGTTCGTATTTAGGCGGACATACCTAGCCAGAAAAAGATTTCCCCCTACTCCACCGTCACGCTTTTTGCCAGGTTCCGTGGTTTATCCACATCGCAGCCCTTTTGTACCGACATGTAATAAGCAAACACCTGCATGGGCACGATCGCGGATATAGGCGCAATAAAATCGACCGTATCCGGCACAGCCACCACCTCGTCCGCAAAATCCGCGACCCTTTCAATGAACCGTTCCTGCGTCACCACTAAAACTTTCGCGCCGCGCGTCGTCACTTCCTTCACGTTGCTCACGCACTTTTCAAAAAGCTCCTCCTGTGTCAGCACCGCCACCACCAGCGTACCCTTCTCTATGAGCGCGATCGTGCCGTGTTTCAGCTCGCCCGCCGCATAAGCCTCCGAATGGATGTAGCTGATCTCTTTCAATTTAAGAGAGCCTTCCATCGCAAGCGCATAGTCCAGCCCGCGCCCGATATAGAACACGCTGTGCTCCATAAAATGCTCTGACGCGTATTTTTGCAGCGCGCCCTTTTTTTGCAGCACCGTTTCCACATGCCCGGGCGCCTTTTGCAGTTCGCTCACATAAGACGCGTATTCTTCTCCGTTTATCCGCCCCTTTACATACGCCAGCTTGACCGCAAAAAGATACAGTGTCATGAGCTGCGTCGTGTATGCTTTGGTGGAAGCCACAGCAATCTCCGGTCCCGCGCGCGTGTAAAGCACCGCGTCCGCCTCCCGCGCGATCGTAGAGCCCACTACATTACAGATAGCCAGCACAAACGCCCCTCTTTGCTTTGCTTCCCGAAGCGCCGCGATCGTATCCGCAGTCTCGCCGCTCTGGCTCACCACGACCACAAACGTTTCCCCGTCCAGTATCGGGTTTTTATACCGGAATTCGGAAGCGATCTCCACCTCCACCGGCACACGCGCATACCGCTCTATAATATACTTGCCGACGCACGACGCGTGGTACGCCGTACCGCACGCCACAATCGTTATCTTGCCGAGGCCTTTTAGCCGTTCATTCGAAAGGTCTATCTCGTCAAAACTAACGCCGCCGTCCTTGATACGCGGGTTTGCCGTCTCCATGAGCGCGCGCGGTTGTTCCTCTATCTCCTTGATCATGAAATGCTCATACCCGGCTTTTTCCGCCTGCGCGATATCCCAATCCACATGAAACGGCTCGCGCTTAACGCGGTTTAAATACTGGTCGAAAAGCCGCACTTTGTCTTTTGTAATCACGGCAATTTCCTTGTCCTCAAGGAAATACACGTCTTTTGTATACTCCAGCAACGCCGGGATATCCGAAGCGATCAGGTTTTCCCCGTTCCCGATTCCCACCACAAGCGGGCTGTCCTTCCTCACCGCCACGATCTCGTCCGGGTCGTCTTTGCAAATCACCCCCAGCGCGTAGCTCCCCTCCAGCATACTGATTGCCTTTAGCACCGCCTGTTTCAAGTCGCCGTCAAGAAAATGACGGATCAGGTGCACGATCACTTCCGTATCCGTCTCCGAGGCGAACGTAACGCCCTTTGCGGAAAGCCACTGCCTGAGCGCCATATAGTTTTCTATGATCCCGTTGTGTACGATCGCCACGTCGCCCGCCGTGCTGGTATGCGGATGGGAATTCACATAATTCGGCTCGCCGTGCGTCGCCCAGCGCGTGTGCCCGATCCCAACGGTAGCGGCGGCGTCCGTCTCCGCTATCAGTTTTTCCAGCTCTTTCAGCTTGCCTTTTTCTTTTATGATGCTGATGTTTCCATCCGCGTCCTGCCACGCCACGCCCGCGCTGTCATACCCCCTGTATTCCAGCTTTTTAAGCCCGCCTGTCAGTACGCCGATCGCGTCCTTTTCGCCTACATATCCCACAATTCCGCACATATTGCCACCTTGCCTCCAAACTGCCGTTGTTCCGATTATTTGAGCCGCTGCTCCACCAACCTGGCTATTTTCACAGCCTGCTTTGTGATCACCGCCTTGTCCTTACCCTCGATCATCACCCGCACAAGCGGTTCCGTACCCGATGTGCGTATGAGCACGCGCCCCTTGCCGTCAAATTCCCGCTCCAGCTCCTTGACCTCTTTCTGGATCACCTCGTCGTCCATATATCCGTATTTCTTATCCTCCGAAACGCGCGCGTTCACCAGCACCTGCGGGTATATCTCAATATTCCGCACCAGCCGGGAAAGCGCCTTTTCCTCCCGCTTCATCACGCGCAGAAGGTGCACGCCCGAGAGTATGCCGTCGCCCGTCGTGTTGTCGTCCAAAAATATTACATGGCCGGATTGTTCCCCTCCCATGTTGTATCCGCCTTCCAGCATCTTTTCCAGCACATAGCGGTCTCCCACATCTGTGCGCAGCATCTCCACGCCGTTCTTTTTGAGCGTCGCCTCTACGCCCATGTTGCTCATCACGGTAGCGACCAGCGTATCCCGGTTGAGCAGCCCCCGCTTCTTCCTGTCCAGCGCGCATACCGCCATGATTTTGTCGCCGTCCACAATAATGCCATGCTCGTCTACCGCGATCAGCCTGTCCGCATCCCCATCGAACGCCAGCCCCACATCCGCGCCGAGCTCAGAAACAAGGCGCGCGAGCTGGTCCGGGTGGGTGGAGCCGCAATGGTCGTTTATGTTGTTGCCGTCCGGCATATTGTAATAGGGCAGCACCTCCGCCCCCAGAAGCTTAAACACCCAGGGCGCCACTTCGCTTGCCGCGCCGTTCGCGCAGTCCAGCACTACCTTCAGCCCGTCAAGGTTGCCCTCCGCCACGCTCACAATATAATCGATATACTCCTGCGCCGCTTTTTTCATGCGGATGCGCCGCCCCACACTGATACCCGTCGGCATAGGCACATCCGCGCAGTTGTTATTGATGATCTTTTCTATCCTGTCTTCTATTTCATCCGCCAGCTTATACCCGCTGGAATTAAAGAATTTAATCCCATTGTATTCCACTGTGTTGTGCGACGCGGAAATCATGACCCCTGCGTCATACCCCATCAGTTTGGTCAGGTAAGCCACCGCCGACGTGGGCAGCGTGCACGCGACCACAGCCTCCGCCCCCACCGAGCAGATACCCGCCACCATCGCGCTTTCCAGCATATCACCCGAAACACGCGTATCCTTTGCAATCAATATTTTCGCGCTGTGTATCTCATCTGTCAGGCAAAACGCGCCCGCACGCCCCAAATTATATGCCAGCGTAGCCGTCAGTTTTTCATTTGCGACGCCCCGCACCCCGTCCGTTCCAAATAGTCTTGTCATAGAAGTCCTCTCTACTTACCCCTCTCCGGGTACCCAATCAAATATTCCTCGGCTTGCGTAGCCGCCACTGCGCCGTCACTTGCCGCCGTCACGACCTGCCGCAGCCGTTTCGTGCGGATATCCCCCGCGGCAAAGACACCCTCCACCGATGTTTGGCAATCCGCCTCCGCTATGATATAGCCCGCTTTGTCTAGCGGCACTTGCCCTGCTATTAAATCTGTCTTTGGCACCTGCCCAACCGCCACAAACACGCCCGATACGGGAATCTCCTTTTTGCCGCCGCCCGCCGCCTCAAGCACAACCTTTTGCACGGCAAACTCACCCGTGATTTCTTTTGCGACATGCGCCAGCACAAACTCTATATTGGCAGTCTTTTGCGCCTGCTTCACCAAAGCGTCCTGCGCGCGGAACCGTTCCCTGCGATGCACCAAATATACTTTTTTACACAGCCGGGCAAGGTAGAGCGCGTCGCCCACCGCCGTGTTACCGCCGCCTATAACCGCCACGTCTTTATCCCGGAACAGCGCGCCGTCGCAAGTAGCGCAATACGAAACGCCCGCACCGGCAAACTCCGACTCGCCGGTTATACCCAAAAGGCGCGGCTTTGCGCCCATCGCGAGTATCACCGTTTTCGCTTCATACGTTCCTTTGGAAGTCTCCGCTTTTTTCACGTCACCCAAAAGCTTTAGTTCTTTCACTGTTTCCAGCTTCACTTCCGCGCCCGTCCGCTTCACCTGCTCCAGCATATCCATCGCAAGATCCGCGCCCGAAACGCCCTGCTTCAGCCCAGGGTAGTTTTCTATAATGGGCGTATTCACGATTTGCCCGCCCGCGAAAGCGCTCTCCAGCAGCAACGTTTTAAGGCCCGCGCGCGCCGCGTAAATCGCGGCTGTCATGCCTGCGGGGCCGCCTCCTATAATCAGCACATCAACCATTGTTCCGACCTTCCTTTTTTTCTATCGTATAGCATACCACATCCGCCTGCATATTTCAAAAACTTCTCTCGCTGGGTTTGTCTCTTCCAGTTTAGCAAGCATTTCATACTATACAGCCTACTATTTGTTCCTGGAGATGAAAACAATTTTCTCTTTTATTTTCCCTCTCTATCGTTTACTATAAACATAAAAACAGTATCAACAACAATCGGGGCAGCCCCCCGCATGGAGAAACCCACATGAACCAATCGTTCGCCGCGCCGCGCACGTCCGGCGGCCTTTCCGCAAACGCGCTCAAATTGATCGCCATTTTAGCCATGCTTGTCGATCACATCGCGGCGGGGCTGCTGCCTGCGGGCGAGCCGCTCACGCTTTTTATGCGGTTTATCGGCCGTATCACCGGCCCCATCATGTTTTACTTCATCGCCGAAGGCTACAGCCATACACGGAACGTAAACAGCTATACGCTGCGCATGGCGCTTTTCGCGCTTGTGAGCTACATCCCCTACATTTATTATTTCCAAAAGGGGCTGCCGGGGGCGGATAATTTCTACCATTTCGACGTCATCTTCACGCTGCTGCTCGGACTGCTTGCGATCCGCGCCCGCAATGAAATAAGAAACCCCGTCTTAAAGTGGTGCGCCATCGCTGTACTGCTGCTACTTTCCACCACAAGTGACTGGTCGTATATGGGTATCATCTGTATTTTACTGTTCGATTACTTTCGCGGCGATTTTAAAAAACAGGCTTTTGCCTATTCCATAGCCACGCTTATCTACATCCTTCCGAGCGTACTTTCACCCATGCGCACGCTCATCACCGGCGGCGGGTTCGACGTTCTCCTCCTTGCGCAAAGTAGTTACCGCCTGGGTATGTTCCTGCCACTCGCGCTGCTTTACCACTATAACGGCCGCATAGGCAAGGGCGGCGCATTCGCAAAATGGGGTTTCTACATCTTTTACCCCGCGCACCTCGTACTGCTCGCGCTCATCCGGCAGTTCATTGTTTCGTAGCCCGCTTCACCGGCAATATCTTCTCAAGGTCAAACACCATCGCGTTGGCCGTAAGGTAATCCAGCACATAACACGTTGTGAAATTTCTCTGTGCCATCACTTGTTCCAGGTCCTTTCTCGCGAGGGATAAGAACCACGGGAATTGCCGCTTCTTCCGGTCATGCTCCGCCGTCACGAGCAGCAGGTTGGCCGTCTTATACCTGCCCGTTTTAAAATACTCTTTTTCATTTTTCTCCCACATTTTTGTGACGAGCAGCTTCTTCAGTTCGTCCGCGTTTTCCTCGAAACTTGTGATCAGGCGTATCCTCTCCCCATAGCCCTGCCCATGCAAAAACAACAGTTGAAACTGCGCCTCTATCTGCCGGTAGGCGTCCTTGTTCCCAAATATCGTCACAACTTCAAACAGATGCGTCCCCTGTTCGTCACGCATAATGAAATCACCCGGGTCGTGCGGCTCAATCTTGCGGTATTTCCTGCCCATCTTCTGGAAGCACATCAGCAGATGAAAAAGCTCCACACGCTTTTTGAACCGTTCCGCCGGTGCGGGCGCGTAATGTTTCGTTACCAGCCGTTCACACTGCCCGGCAATCTTTTTTTCATGGACGATATTCATTTCTTTCACAGTATAACACAAAAAGGCCCGCCGAAACGCCGACAAGCCTTTTTTGTAAATTGTTCAAGTGTTACGCCGCTGGCGTACTTGTAGCCGATGATGACGGTGACGCGGACGCCATAGCTTCTTTCTTCGCAGCAGCTTCTTCTGGCGTCATTTTACGGGCCACAACCACGATTCTGCCGTCTTCCTGCGAATACTCGCATGTGGCAAGCGAGATCAGCTCGTCGCCAAATTCCGCCGTGACACCCGTATCATAAAGCTCCAGCTCCTTTATATTTTTGATATAATCGTCAAACTCTTCCTTTGTCTTCGCGTCATAGAACTGATAAAACTTAAACACGTCGTCGGTCTTGTTATATACCTTGGACAAAAACACCGACACGATCTCATATTCCGCCGCCTCATACAGCGTGCTGTATTCGATCGTCGGGAAATCCCAGTAAAAATCCTCCAGCAGGTAAGAGGTCAGCGTGTGGAACATACTCCCGTTTTTCATGTTGTGCCCGTGGATCAAAAGGTTCGCGCTGCGCGGGTCTATCGAGCAGTTATAGTCTATAAACAGCGTACCCCTAAGACTCGGGTCGTTTTGCTTTTCAAATGTGCGGTACAGGTAGAATTGCCCGTCTTCCTCCTGCGTGTACATCACAGGATAATCGATATTCGTACCATCTACCTTCAGCCAGCCCGCAAGGTCGTT
>DOMW01000284.1 GCA_003510345.1 Clostridiales bacterium
CATTTCCTGCTGCCCGGCTTCACAGCGGGTACACCCGACTTGCACAGCGGACACTCTTCCGGGGCGTAGGACACCACTTCCATACTCAGGGCCGCGCGGAACGGAACGCCGAAATCCACCGCGCCATTGCTCCTGTCCACCACACAGCCCACGCCCGCCACGTTGCCGCCCATGCGGCGGATCAACTCCATCACTTCCTTAACCGAGCCGCCGGTTGTCACCACATCCTCAGTCACAAGCACGTTCGCGCCGTTTGGAATGGTGAACCCGCGCCGGAATGTCATTGCACCGTTTTCCCGCTCAGCAAACACATTTTTCACATCGAGCTGTCGGCCCATCTCATATGCCATGATGATGCCGCCAATAGCCGGGCCCGCCACAATATCTATTTCGATATCGCTGAACTGCTCCGCCAATTGCCTGCAAATAAGCGCGGACACATCAGCATACTGGAACAGCTTCGCGCACTGCATATATTGGCCGGAATGCCTGTCTGACGTCAGCAAAAAATGCCCCTCCAGCATGACTTCTTTCTCTTTGAATATTTGAATGATCTCTTCCCTGCTTAGCATATCTTTTCCCCTTCCAACCGCAATGTTCCCGTCAGTTCCGCTATGCGGCTTAGCCCCGCCTCCCGCGCAAACGCCGTAAGCTCCCGCACGATGTTCGCTGTCGCCGATGGGTTCCGCATAGTGGCCGTGCCCACCATCACCGCGTCCGCGCCCGCGATCATAAACTCCGCCGCGTCCCGCCCCGTCATGATGCCGCCCATCCCGATTATGGGGAGGGAAAGCCCGGCGCTGTAGACCTCGTGTACCATGCGCAGCGCCACCGGCTTGATCGCCGGGCCGGAAAGGCCGCCTGTCACATTCGCAAGCACAGGCCTGCGCGTCACCGGGTCGATCGCCATGCCGGTGATCGTGTTGATCAGCGAAAGCGCGTCCGCGCCACCCTCCTTTGCCGCCTTTGCCATGGCGACGATATTTGTCACATTCGGCGTAAGCTTCACAATGACCGGCTTTTTGGAAACGTCCTTCACCTCGCGCACTACATTTTTAAGCACCACCGCGTCCGTGCCAAAATTCACCCCACCGTGCTTTACGTTCGGGCAGGATACGTTGACCTCGTAAAGCGAAATATCCGTATCGTTCATGCGCCGCGCCACATATACGTACTCTTCCACGCTCGCGCCCGCAATATTCGCGATCTGCACTGTGTTGATTGACTGCACGCGGGGATATTGGTTTTCTAAAAAAGCGTCCACCCCCGGGTTTTGCAGCCCAACCGCGTTCAAAACGCCGCTTGCCGTCTCTGCGATGCGTACAGGCGGATTGCCCAGCCGCTTTTCTTTTGTCAGCGCTTTTAACGTGATGCCGCCCAGTTCGGATACGTCCATATAAAGCCTGTATTCCTCGCCAAACGCAAACGTACCCGACGCCGCGATTACAGGATTCTTAAAATCCACGCCCGCAATGTTCACCTGCATATCTACCACAGCACATCCACCTCCCTGCTGTCAAAAACCGGCCCTTCCACGCACACCCGCCTGTTTTCCCCGCCCACACTGCACACGCACACCGCGCACCCACCCGTGCCGCAGCCCATATGCTGTTCCATAGAAACCTGCACGGGTACGTCACGAGTCACCTTTACCAGCGCACGGAAAAAAGGCAATGGGCCGCAGGCCAGTATCACATCCGGCTGTGCGGTTTCAAGCGCCTCCCGCAGCACATCCGTAATAAACCCATGCGTGCCATAGCTGCCGTCATCAGTTGATATATTCACATCCGCGTACTTTTTGAAATCCGATTCCTGATACACCGCGCTCTTGCACTGAAATCCCAAAAACGCCTTGTACTCCCTGTCCGCATATTTGCCAAACACTGATTTCAACGGCGCACAGCCTATCCCCCCGCCCACCAGCCATATCTTCCGCATGGCAGGCTTCACCGCAAACCCGTTACCGAGCGGCATGAGCACGTCGAGCGTACTGCCCGCTTTTGCGTCGCGCAGTATCGTTGTTCCCTTGCCCGCCGCATGGTAGGCGATGTGCGCTTCTTTCTTTTCATAATCCACGCTGTTGATGGAAAGCGGCCTCCTTAAAAGCAGCTCTCCCGCACCTGGTATGCCGATATGCGCAAACTGCCCCGGCCGGAAGAATTTCAGTACATCCTCCGGGCAAGGTATTTTCAGGAGGTACGTATTTTCCGCAATCTCCTCATTTGAGAGTATTTCTACATTCAATTGCTTTTTCATTAATTCCACCGTGTATATTTAATTTTAATAGTTTCCAGCACTTAATTCATCGGTAGGCTATCCCATTTTCACGGAACGCGAGCAAAATATCCTGTTTCATATCCAGCACCGCCTGCCGCGCCGCGCCGTCAAACCGCATCCCGGCATATTTTTCCGACTTATACGCGGTCAAGATCGCCCGTGAATTGTTCACGATGCCGCCCAAGCCATTTTTATCGAAGTTTGGCAGCAGTCCCGCCGCGCTGCCGCCCTGCGCGCCATAGCCGGGGATCAGTATAAACATGCCCGGGTGCCGCTCCCGAATGCGCTTTGCCTGCTCTGGGTAGGTCGCGCCGACCACCACGCCCACAGCGGAATACCCATGCCTTCCCACCAATTCGATGCCCCATTCTTCCACCATTTCCGCCATATGCTCGTAAATGGGCCTTCCGTCCGCCACTTTATCCTGCAACTCACCGGACGAGGCGTTCGACGTCTTCACCAGCACAAATATCCCTTTATCGTACTTCTTGCATAGCTCTACAAATGGCAGTACACCATCTGACCCCAAATACCCGTTCACTGTAGCGAAATCCGCGTTGAACGCCGTTTCTTGATCATCCAACACCGTGGTTTGCCCAAGGTACGCCGCCGCGTAGGCCGAAGCCGTCGCCCCGATATCGTTGCGCTTCACATCCGCGATCACGATCAATCCCGCGCGTTTCGCGTATTGTATCGTTTCATAAAACGCCTTCACACCCTCGTACCCATACATTTCATAGTAGGCTGACTGCACCTTCACGCTGGGCGCGATATCCGAAACCGCGTCGATCAACGCGCAATTATAGCGGTATATATTGCGCGCCGCGTAGGCAAGCGCGCTCCCCTCCCCTTCCAAAAAACCCTCCGGGATATACTCGAATTTCGTGTCCAGCCCCACGCACACCGGGTTTTCCATCTCCACAATTTTGTCGATCAGCTTATCTATCATACGTAACTTTTCCTCCCGCGATCGTAACCATGACCGCGCCCAATAATTCGCTGCCAAAAAATGGGCTGTTTTTGGCTTTCGATACCACGTCATTCTTTTGATAGGTGTATTTCTTTTCCATGTCGCACAGTGTGATATCCGCCCGCTCGTTTTCCCCAATCCTTCCCCCCGCAATCCCCAGTATGGAGCAGGGCGCGGCGGCGAGTAACCGCGCGATATCCCGTAATTCTATACGCCCGGTTCGGTACAGGTTTGTTACCAGCAGTGAAAAAGCCGTCTCAAAACCGATCAACCCAAACGGCGCGTCCGCAAAACTGGTATTCTTTTCACTTTCGCTGTGCGGCGCGTGATCTGTCGCTATGGCGTCTATCGTCCCGTCCACGATGCCTGCTATCACCGCGTCGCGGTCGCGCGCGCTTCTCAGCGGGGGGTTCACCTTCGTATTCGGGTCGCCACCCACTACACATTCATCTGTTAGTGAAAAATAATGCGGCATCGTTTCACATGTCACGTGAACACCGTTTTTCTTTGCCCGCCGCACCAGTTCCACACTGCCCTCGGTTGATACATGGCACAGGTGAATGCGCGCACCCGTCTTTTGCGCGTAATAAAGATCGCGCGCGGTCATGCTGTCCTCAATCGCGTTGGGGATCCCTGATAAACCCGCCTGTTCGGCATACTGCCCGGCGTTCGCTACCCCGCTCCCCCGGTTTTTGAGGTCCTCCTCGTGCAGCATCAGCAGCGCGTTCTCTTTTTTTGCCAGCCGCATCGCCGCGAGAATCACATCATCGTCCTGCACGGGCATACCGTCATCTGAAAAAGCGATTGCCCCCGCCCGCGCAAGCGCCGCAAAATCTGTCAGCACCCCGCCCTTAAGGCCCTTTGTGATAGCGGCCACAGGCAGCACGCGCGCAAAACCCGCCGCGTCCGCTTTGTCAAGTATATAGCGCACCGTCTCCACGCTGTCCACAGGCGGGTTCGTATTGGGCATACAACAGACCGTGGTAAACCCGCCCGCCGCCGCGCTTTTTGTGCCTGTCACAATGTCTTCCTTGTGCGTAAGCCCGGGGTCGCGCAGGTGGCTGTGCAGGTCGCAAAAACCGGGAAAAGCATAAAGCCCTTCCCCATCGATCACTCTGCTTGCGCCGCCTGTGATCCTTTTGCCGGTCTTTTCGACCACGCCGCCATGCACAAGGATATCCATCCCCGCCTGCACGCCGTCCGCATGTACAATATCGCAATTCTTGATCAGTATATCTTTCACAGCAGCTCTCCGTTAAATCTCTTTGGGCAGCACCAGATTCAGCACGATGCCCGCAACGGCGGAAAGGAAGATATTTGAGAGCGTAAACGTATCAGAAAACTGAATGCCTCCTGAAAGCCCCAACCCAATCACCAGCATGATAGACACGATAATGAGGTTTCTGCTGTGCGAAAAATCCAGTTTCGCCTCGGCAAGCGTCCTAAGGCCGATTGTCGCGATCATGCCGAACAGCAGTATGGAAACGCCGCCCATAACCGCGCCCGGAATAGAACCTAGAAATACGGTGAACACGCCGAAAAAGCTAATGATGATGGCAAACACCGCCGCGATCCGAAGGGTGGCCGGGTTGTAATTCTTTGTGACGGCAAGCACGCCCGTGTTCTCGCCATACGTCGTGTTTGCGGGCCCGCCGAGGAAACCCGCCGCCATCGTCGCCAGCCCGTCGCCCATGAGCGTGCGGTGCAAGCCAGGGTTTTCCACAAAATTTTTGCCCACCACAGCGCCATTCGTCGTGATATCCCCAATGTGCTCCATGAATGTGACAATGGCGACAGGTGCAATGATCGCGACCGCCCGCATATCAAATTTCGGCAGGAAAAACGCGGGAACTTCAAATCCAAGGTTCGCGCCGCCCGTGAAGCCGGAAAAATCGACCTGCCCCATTAA
>DOMW01000013.1 GCA_003510345.1 Clostridiales bacterium
AGATCGGCGCTGATATCGTTTTGCATGAAAACAATATCGTTCTTTGAAAAAGCCGCAGCAGTTCCCAAACTGCGTAACAACTCTAAATTCACAGGGATCCCTCCCACTGTATTATCAGTTAATATTCGGTAACTTATACGTATTATATAGTATTTCCAGTAAAATGTATAGTGGATCACCCGGAATCGCCCTGCGCTGTTGTTATGAGATTATGATATTATTCCGGCTCTTAATGTAATTTATTGGCCAACGATTTGTTAGAATTTATCTATGCAGAGGTTAAGAATTGCTACAGATGGCTCGGAGTATTGGGTGCGTAGTGATGGTTTCTATTGCTTCAATGATCGCGGGATTGCCAAGTGGCTTGATACCTCTCGTGGTGAAGCGGGACTAACAGCGTTGCCGTTTCCGAGACATAGACACAGATAAATAGTCTAACCATTACAGGTCAAGACCACCAGCAAAGCTGGTGGTCTTGACTATACCGCAGGGAGCGTTTTTGTTTGGGAAAATGTGTTATGAATATAGCAGGCCTCACTATACTTACACATGCTTTTTTGGTATAATACAAATAAAGGCTAGCTAGAGGGAGTTGAATATTGATGGCAGCAAAACAAGCTGAATATATTGTAAACTTGATTTGGGACGACGAAGCCACTGTCTGGGTTGCCAGCAGCGATGATATCCCCGGCCTTGTTTTGGAATCCGGCTCACTCGACGCTTTGATAGAGCGAGTACGCTTTGCTATTCCAGAATTATTGTCTTTGAACGGTGCTGCAGAAAGCAAGAAGCTATTCGTTTGTTATCGCTCAGAACGTCATGAACAGGTAATCGCCTAATGGCGGACTATGAAAAGAAAGTGCGGGAGATTCTGCAAAACAACGACTGTACATTTGTACGCCGCGGCAAGGGTGATCATGACATATGGTACAGCCCCCTGACGCAAAGGCATGTCGCAGTAGATTCGAAAATCAAATCTCGCCATACAGCCAACGCAATTATGAAGCAGAGCGGGATTAATTATCACTTTTGAGTATTGTATGATATAGAAATCGTATGCTTGTGCCGTAAAAATCCTTTAGGTGTTTTGCGAAGTGTTTTTCGGCGTCAAAGAAAACCATCGGCCTCGATGACTTTCCGCAGGCTCGCGCCCTTTTTCCCGGGATCAACGGAATAGTCCTCACGGGTATGCGTCAGGTTGCGGTTGTAATAAGGGTCAAATGGGTAGATGGCGTGCCATTTGGCGTACCATTTTTGCCGCTCGCCCGCAAACCGGGCGAGTTGTTCGGGCGACTGCTCATAGCCACGTGTTTTTGATTCAAAATGATACAGCTCGGCAAACGGCGTCCACAAAACGAGGTACCCCAATTGGTTTATTTTAAGGCACAGGTCGACGTCGTTATATGCCAGCACGAACTGCTCGTCAAAACAGCCCGCTTCCTGAAATACTTCCTTGCGCGTCATCAGGCAGGCCGCCGTTACCCCGATCACGTTATGTACAAGCTTGAGCCGCGCGAACGCCCCCACCTCGTCCCGCGAAGTGAATTTATGGGAATGCCCCGCGACGCCGCCCACCCGCAGCACGATGCCGCCGTGCTGCAGCGTATCATCCGGGTAGTAGAGCTTTGCGCCCACCGCGCCTACCTCGGGCCGCAGCGCGTGCATGGCCATCTGCTCCATCCAGTCTGCGGATATGACCGTCATATCGTTGTTCAAAAAGAGCAGCAGCGGGTTTTTTGCTTCCCCGGCGGCGTAATTGTTGATCGCGGAGAAGTTGAACGGTTTGTTCCATGTTAGAATACGTACGCGCGGGTTTTGGCCGAGCTTGTGGTAATATTTAAAAACAGACGGATCGGTGCTGTTGTTTTCCACGATCAATATTTCGTAATTTGGATAAGTTGATTTGGCGAGGATAGAATCCACACATTTTTTTAGCGTGCGTTTTTCATTGTGGTTGGGGATGATGATGGAGACGCCCGGCGCGGGGTTAGGGATATCATATGCCACGTTATAATAATTGGGCAATGCACCCGGCTGCACATGCGCGTGCAGCCCGCGCCGTTTGATGGCGGCGCAAAGCGCCGCGCTGCCCGCGGCATCGGTATACCCTTTTGTTTCCGCCGAATAGGCGGTACTTGTCTCGGCGATACGCCAGTGGTAGAGGATATCGTCTATATGCCCCACTTTGCGCGCGCGTTCGGTGGCACGGAGGAACAGGTCGTAATCCTGCGCGCCGTTGTAGGCGCCGTCAAACCAACCGACTTCGTCCAGCAGGGATTTTTTGATCAGCGTGAAGTGCGTGATGTAGTTGAACGCCATCAGCGTATCAGGGGAGTAATCCGGCTTGAAAAACGGGTCAAAATAGCGGGTCCCGTCCATACTGACTTTGTCCTCATCCGAATAGAGGAAGTCGTATGCCGCGTCTTCGTTCAGCAAAACAACGAAAGAGTAGAGCGCCTGCGGGGCCAGCGTGTCGTCGTGGTCTAAAAGCGCGATGTATGCACCGGTCGCCATGGCGATGCCCCGGTTGGAGTTGCCCGAAATGCCCTCGTTCGCGCCGAGCTTTTGGTAACGGATGCGCTCGTCGTCATATTCGGCCGCGATGGCGGCAAGGCAGTTTTCTTCGGTGCTGCCGTCCGCAAGGCAAAGCTCCCAATTTGTGTAGGTTTGTGCCCGCACAGAATCCGCCATTTCGCGGAAATATTGTTCGGGCGTGTTAAAAAGCGGCACAATAATACTGATTTTAGGCCGGTAGGCGAAGGGGTGTTCCCGTTGCGCCGTAAGCTCCCTTTCGGTGGGCGTGTTGTTTTTCAGCCAGTGGGCGTAGAGCATGTCCAGCCGGGTATACACTTTGCAGGCCACGCTGCCGCCGCCCTCCACGGTAAAACCGCGCTTCGCTTTTTTGCGGTTTACCAGCACGCCGCAGCCGGGCGTGTCTGAAGTGAGCACAATTTGAATGGGCATACGGGCGGCCACGGGCACGGGAAAGAAATCAAACATGGTATAGCCGTAATCCGCGATATTTGAAGCGACGTATATGCCGAGGGGGTTCCCCTCCATATCGTTGATGCGCAGCGTGATTTTTGCGTCTTCCTTATGGGCGCTGTTGCAGGTTAAAACCTCTATTTTGCTGATATTGAACGCTTGCGGCGCGAGAGAAAAGCGTATCTCCCGCTCGCAGGCAAAAGGCTTTAGCGAGGCGGAGGCGGCGAGGTAGGATTCGTTTATGATGATATAATTGCGTCCGTAAAGAGACATGGCGTCGCCATGCTTCATTTTATCGGCTACGCGCCGCAACAGTTCGCGCAGGCCATAGTCTTGCAGAATGCTTTTTACACGCTCCATTTTTGTGCGCTTTAGCCGTTTTAGCACTTTACGCAGGTTGCGGAATGATGAAATAAGCCCCATGTGGTACCTTCCTGTCTGTTTTATCTAATATTCTGTTTTATCTAATATATTGTATATATTATAGCACATATGTGTGCTGCGGTGAAAGGGAGGGCAACCGCTGATTAATACAGGCCGCACGTCTTTGTGGACATTTTTTAGGCGGCAGGGGGTAAGACTTGTCTGTGCTTTGGTTAGGAAAATGGGATCTGAACCCACTCCTGCGTTATTGTTGAAATGGCAGCACTTGTCACCGTGGAAAGTTTTGACGCTGCCGCTGGGCGTCAAGGGGGGCAGGGGGATTCGGAATTTCCACCCTTCGCCCCCCTTCACAATCCCCCTCTACCCCTTAAAGCCGACTAAG
>DOMW01000006.1:0-3027 GCA_003510345.1 Clostridiales bacterium
CTTCATGCCCTTATAGCTTTCTGTGGCGGTGGCATCTGTTGCTGCTGGCTGCGCAACCTGCCCACGCCCGCCGAAACCGGCGTCCTGCGACCGCTGCTCCGCGTTAGCGCTGCCGCCGCCGGAGGTGAGGTTGAACGTGCCGCCGTTCACGGTCAGTGCCGTCTCCGCCTGTATCGCGTCGTTGCCCGCCGTAATATGGAACGTGCCGCCGTCCAGTATGATCCAGCCTTTTGTGGTATCTTCGTCGTTGTTGGACTGCATTCCGTCGCCGCCCGCGCTGACCGTGATATCGCCGTCCAGTACGGAGATAGAATCGCGCCCGTGGAGGCCCTTGCCCACAGCCGTCACATCGATTGTGCCGCCCGTGATGGTGAGGTCGTCCTTTGTGCCAAGGGCATCGTTAAAGCTGCCCTCCACCGTAAGTGAACCACTGCCATTGATGGAAAGGTCTACCTTGCTGAATATAGCCGCGTCCGGTTCTTCCGCCGCCGCGTCCGCGTAGGTGTAGTTATCGCTGTCCTTCACCGTATTTTGCGAACCTTTAGCCAACGTGAGTATGACCTTATCCGCATTCTTCACGTAAATAGGCGCGCTGGTGGAGCAGTAGAGATCCACACCGTCCAGCACGAGCTGCACGTCGTCCATATCCTTCGCATTCACGATGATTTGCCCGTCCGTCAGGCTGCCGCTCAAAATATAGGTTCCCGCAGCACTGATCGTGACTGTACTGCCGTCCGTGGCAACGCCCTGTCCCTCCGCCGCAATGGAATCGCCATTGAGAGCGATCGTTACTGCGGACGCCGCGTCGTAATCGGTATTCAGGTCTTTTTTGCTGTAGTCTCCCGTTGCATCGGCACTCGCCGAAGCGGCAGTTGTTTCACCGCTGGCAGCCGAATCCGTTGCGGTCAGCACTTCCTGCGCGGCAACGCTCTTTGCTCCGCCTGTTATCGTGCCTATTGTCGGCGCGGCGGCGGAGCAGCCGACTAGTGCGGATACGCCCAGTATGGCCGAGGCCGCCAGCGCCACGTATTTTTTGTATACTTTATTCATGTTACGTTCCTCCCGCTATAATTCATAGCTGTTCGTGGGCAGCTTGCCGCATACGATGTTCAGGTTGCCGTTGCGGCAGCGCACTTTATCCAGAAATTCCTTTTCCTTTACGTTGTCCTTTAGCGTGACCCTGTATTGCAATTCGTACAGGCTGCCCAAATTGGTGGTGCGCACGCTTTCCAGCGACGCATCATAAGCGTATTCCTTGAACAGGTCGTCGAATATGCCCGTGTAGTCCAGATCCTCCGGTATCGTTACCTTCAACCGTTTTTCCTCCACTTTACCGCCGATCCACTTCACGCCGGACAGCACCAGCGACGCTGCGCCAATGATGCCGGTCAATACCGCCGCGAACACGAGGTATCCCATGCCTGTGGCGAGGCCGATTGCCATGGCGAAAAAGATAGTGCCGATCTCGCGTGCACTGCCGGGCACAGAGCGGAACCGCACGAGGCTGAACGCGCCCATCACGGCCACGCCCACACCCAGGTTACCGTTCACCAGCATGATGACCGCCTGTATGATGGCGGGCAGCAACACGAGCATGGCTACAAAGCTCTTGTTGTACGAATTGCGGAATATATACACGCCCGCGATTACAAGGCCGAGTCCCAGCGACACGAGCGTACACAGCAATATGCCGCTCGCCGTCCCATCTGTTGCCGCCAATATACTATCCAACATGACCCATCCCTCCTGTTTCTTTCTTTGCGATCAAATTATCTTTATAACACATCCCGTATTTTGAGAATGAAGTGGGGTAGATACCGTTTTGGGAAAGATAACGCCCCAGCCATAAGGGTATGGAGCCATCCGTCTTGATCTCCATCAGGCACAGGCCGGGCGCGAGCAGCGGCGCGCCGCCACTGCCCCGTGAAAGCCGCAGGTCGTAATCGCGCCAGCGTATTTTGAAATCGAACGTGACGCGGAACGCCGGGTTATCTTTGCCGCACAACGCCAACCTGTCACAACACAGCATGGCCTTGGGCTGCGGGTGATGCCGTTTGACAAACCAGTCGATTTCCTCAAAGATCTGCCCTGTATCGCGGGGCCGGATGCCCGCGCGCAGATAACGTTCCGCATTCTGTAAGCCCAGCGGGATGCGCCGTTTGTATACGATACCCTCGAATTTCTTTTTCAGCTCCAAAAACACAGTGTCCTCCGCACTGGGCGTGCCGTAGCTCCGCAGCCGCAGCTTTTCCTTGTACATCGGTTTTTCATTGGAGGCACGGATGATGCTGTAGCTATCCGTATCGAAATAAAGGGAGCTAACCGTATGCAGCCCGTATGCGTCGCCTTCCATGTAGCGCTGCAGGAAATCCGCCAAATCATCGTATTGGCGCTTGTCCAGAATATATTTTTTCTCATGCCGTTCAAATACGGCTTGAAATCCCGTCATTGCTTTGCGCTCCTTTGCAGTTTTCTAGGTAAGCGCTGATTAAAGCGGGTTCGTGGATTTCCGAGCGATTTTTGTTCGTGGCAGTGTCGGCAGGTTCCGTTCCTAGCAGCGCTAAGAGCGGGTTCTGGCGACGCTGGCACGGACGAAAAGTGCCGGAAAGACGCGTGGCCTGAATTGATCAGTGCTTACCTAACTGTATTTTACATTGCGTTCGTTGCGGGAATCCCCGTAAAGTTGTTGGGTTTTTGTGTGAAAACTGATAGAATAAAAGGGAAAATACGGCAATTCTACGTAGGCTTTTTACCACGGAGCGTTATATAATGGAGCAAACAACCTCCGAGGGAGGCGGGAACGACAATGCAGGAACAAAAACTGATCTATATTGCGGACGACGAAGAAAGTATCCGGGAAGCCATCAAGGCGTTTTTGACTGCCGAAGGCTACGCCGTACGCACTTTTGCCAGCGGCGACGAGCTTCTTAGGGCTTTTCCTGCGGAGCCGTGTGACCTTCTGATACTGGACGTGATGATGCCCGGGCTTTCCGGGTTTGAGGTGTGCTCCAAAATACGGGAGTTCAG
>DOMW01000006.1:3085-9918 GCA_003510345.1 Clostridiales bacterium
ATGTCGTTGATCATGCGGATCAAGGCCATTTTCCGGCGTATCGAATTTGAGCGGCAGGGCGCGGATAAACCGGCCGGGGAACTGCGGTTCGGCGGCGTTGTGCTGAACCCCAAAAGCAAGGCGGCGGCGGGCAAAAACGGGCCGCTGGAGCTGACGCCAAACGAATTTGCGCTCCTGCAATATTTGATGGAAAACAAGGGGAACGCGGTATCCCGCGAAGAGCTTTTGAACAAGATATGGGGTTACGACAGCGAGGTGGAAACCCGTGTGGCGGACGACACGGTGCGGCGGCTGCGTAAAAAACTGGATGGCAGCGGCGTGTCCGTAGAAACCGTATGGGGCTACGGCTTCACGCTGAAAGAGGAATAGGGATGAAGAAAAAACGCAGCATCAAGACGCGGATATTGCTGAGCATACTGGCGCTAATTGGCATCGCGTTCGGGGCGATTTTGCTTGTGTTCAACGTCTCCGTCACGCGGTATATCGACATAAACGCAAAGAACCAGCTTGCCGTGGCCCGGGAGATGTTGGGGGAACCTCCGCCGCCGGACAACAGAGACGACGGGCGCCCCAAAATGCATGGGCAGCCAAAAAACCCTGTGGGCGCAGAGGCGGAGTTGTTCTTCTGGGACGGAAACGCCGTGGTGCAGGGCGGAAACAGCGACACGCTGGAAACCGAAACGGCCATCGTACACGCATTGGATTTTTCCGCGCCGCAGGGCGAAACGCAGACCGTGCACGCAAACGGCGGGACGTACCTGGCGACGATGCAGGAGAACGCGCTTATGCCCGGCGAATATGCCATCGTATACGTGGACATCACAGGTATACAGGCGTTTGCGGGCAACATCAACATGATGCTCATCATCATACTTGTTGTGGTAGGCGGCGCGGCCGTGGCCGTAGCGTTTGCGCTGGCGGGCTCTATCGCAAAGCCAATCCGGCAGATTTCCGGCTTCGCGGGCAAAATCGGCGACGGCGTTTTCGAGCCATCCGGCCTGGAACTGAAGGACAGGGAAACGTCGCGGCTTCTGGACGTGATGAACCGCACGGCCCGCAAGCTCAAGACATACGACAGCGAGCAAAAGACGTTTTTCCAAAACGTATCACACGAGTTGAAAACGCCGCTGATGACGATACGCTGCAACGCGGAGGGCATTGTGTACCAGGTGATGGACTCCAAGGAATCGGGGCGCACCATCATGGGCGAGGTAGATAAGCTGGTCGAGCTGATAGACGATATTTTGTACATTTCCAAAACGGATACGATCACAGAATCGGAAGTGCGGGAGGAATGCGACCTGCGCGAGATATTGTCCAACTGCGCGGAAAGTCAGAAGGCGCTTGCGGAAAAACGCTACGTCAAAATCGAGTATGACTTCAGCGATACGCCGGTAACAAAAAACATATCCGAAAAAAGTGCCAAGCGGGCGTTTTGCGATATCATCTCCAACGCCATACGTTACGCAAAGAGCAGGATTGTGCTCTCCTGCCATTGGGAAGAGGGCCGTGCGGTCGTAGCCGTGTGGGATGATGGCACAGGCATCAGCGAAGCGGACCTGCCGCATATTTTTGAGCGGTTTTACAAAGGGAAAGGCGGGCAAAGCGGCATCGGCCTCGCCATTGTGAAATCAGTTGTGGACAAGGCAGGTGGGGATATCGTTGTGGATGTGACAAACGGAACGCGGTTCACGGTTACCTTCGGATAGGCCGTTATTCTCATAAGGTTCTGATTATCTATTCTTTAATCATCGGATACTTGAAAAAGGATTTTAGAAACAATGTGCGGAAATCCTTTTCTTATGGGATTTTTGAACAATGAAAAAGGCAGGCCGTCCTATAATCCAACTTTTTGTTCGGATTGCCTTTTGAGAAACGCATCCATACCGAGACGCCGGATATCAGCAATGTTCGCCGCCGGGGATTCGCGCATCGGGTATTGCGACATGTAGCGCGTTTCGCGCTCTGTGCAGGCATCGCATGGGAAGTCGGCACATTCATCGCAAAATCTATATCCATTATCTTTTAGTTTAATGCAGGTAATGATCGTGCAACGCTCCCGGCAGAAGTCCGGTTTATCTTCGTCGGGGCCGAGACACCCCGGGCATGGATTTTCGCTTATCAGCGCTTGACTGCAGATATCTTGGTGCGCCGGGGTTCATGTACCGCGTGGGCGGTTATACCATCTCGGTGAACGGGATGCTAGATACCTGCGATACGGATATTTTGGCACTTCGCTTCATGCGCCTCTGCCTCAATTATCTTTTTCTCCTACCACATTACCTTTTGCTGTGCAGTCTGTACACCCTCATTTTTTTCTATCAAGGTTAGAGATAAATCAGCCTTTTTCTTTTTTAGTTCCTTTATTTTAACGATTAATGGATTTTTACGGTACAAGGCAGGCAATAATTTCTGCGAAAAATGTAACCCGCCGCTTGCCAAATGAATATTTTCCAGTATACCTTCCATCGCTTTTTGAGCACCTTCATAATCTTTTTCCTTTGAGGCAAGCACTTGCTTAAGCTCTGTCTGTTCCTTTTTTGCTGCGGCGGTAGCATCTTTAGCTTTATTGTATCGGGCAAAGCATTGTCTTTCCTCTTCAACAGCGTGGTCAACATCCTGTTGAAGTTGTTTCCGTTGCTCAAGTAAACCCAGAATTTCAACAAGCGGGCTTTGTGTTTTCTGTACCTTATCGGATGTAACCTTAAATTTTTCTTTTGCGGCTTCCCAAGAGGGGATATCTCCCTTGTACTCATTTTGTATAGAATGCTTACCAAACCAAATCGTATTTTTAAACTCACTAACATTGGTCTGATTGCCAAGACGTGCGGATATTAATCCCCAAGCCTTTTGCTCTGCCGATATCTTGGCCTCGGAAGCTTCACACTGAAGCGCGGTGGCAGTATCCGCAAAGTAGCTATCGCTAGCTTTGTTAACATCAAACAGAGATGTATTGCACTTCCTTGCCAATACATCTTTCGCGTTGGGAAGCTCACGTGTGATGTTTTCGACTGCGGCATTATTGTTAGCTAGAAATTCTTCAGCATCTGCCTCAGAGGTAATTTCGAATCGAATCCCCTTAGTTTTCATGTGTTCTATTTGTTGCTTGTGTGTTAATTTCTGTTTTTGGTTACACATCACGAAAGTACCTCATCCGATTTGATAACAACATAATACACCTAATCGGCTAATGCAAGCAACGAAAATCATATATTTACTTAAACTGAAAACAAATGGTATAACCGTACCGTAACAAACTCTTACAATACCCAAGCAAAATTTCCTACCCCTCCCCCTTGCGCACCATAACGGCCACGCCGTCTTGCAGCAGTTCATTGCCGTTCAGTTCGAATGCGGGGCTGTCGCCCGAAAAGAATTTTATGGTAACAATGCCCTCTTCCAGTGTATAAGTACCTGAATTGATGAATTCTCCGTCCCAATACTGCGTTGCCGTACCGTCTTCGGCAAATACCCATGTTTCTTCCTGCGCGCCAAAAATCATCATCCTGTCCGACCGGCCGATAGTCTGCCACGTCCCCTCGATGCCGGCCTCCGCGCCGCACGCGAAAAGCGGCAGCACAAAACACAGGCACAGTATACACAATAGTATTTTTTTTGCTTGTTTGTCCATATCGCCATTGTAACGTAAAGCCGTCTTTTTGCCAACCGCAATTTATTGGTGTAAAATAGCATATATGGAAAAGGCATATTTGTTTAGCAAAATTGATCTCAGAAAACTGGTGATACCGCTCATTATCGAGCAAGCGCTTGCCATCACCGTGGGCATGGTGGATACGATCATGGTGGCGGGCGTGGGGGAAGACGCCGTATCCGGCGTGGCGCTCGTCGATTCGGTCAACATATTGCTGATCGCGCTCTTTACCGCGCTCGGCACGGGCGGCGCCGTGGTGGCGGGGCAATACTTAGGGCTGAAGGAATTAAAAAACGCAAATCATGCCGCAAAGCAATTGGTGATCGCGGCGTTTCTGCTTTCCGTTGCTGTGATGGCAGCCTGCCTGCTGCTGAACAGGCAGATACTCTCGGGTGTGTTCGGCAGGGTGGAACCCGTCGTAATGGGGCACGCGCAGACGTATTTTTATGTGACGGCGCTCTCCTATCCCTTTATTGCCGTGTTTAACGCGGCGGCTGCGTTGTTCCGCGGCATGGGAGATTCCAAAACGCCCATGCAAAACGCGCTCATAATGAATGTAGTCAACATCATTGGCAACGCGGTGTTTATTTACGCTATGGATATGGGCGTAGCCGGTGCGGCACTCTCCACACTGCTCTCGCGCGCGCTTGCCTGCGTCGCTATGCTCTTTATGCTGCGGAACCAAAAACGGGAGATATCCGTCCGTTCCTATCATCCAAAGGATATCGACTTTCCTATGATCCGCCGCATTTTAAAGATAGGCATTCCGAATGGCTTGGAAAACAGCATGTTCCAAATCGGTAAAATCGTGGTCACCAGCCTTGTCGCGCTGCAAGGCACGGCGGCAATCGCCGCGCACGCCGTATCAAACAGCCTTGCCCTTGTTGAGATCATACCGGGCGCGGCCGTTGGCCTTGCCATACTTTCTGTGGTGGCGCGGTGTGTGGGCGCCGGGGAATACAAACAGGCGGAGTATTACACGAAATATCTTATGAAACGCGCATACTTATACATGGCTGTATTAAACGTGGCTATGCTGGCATTTATGCAACCTATTTTAAGCGTCTACCAGCTTTCGAGCGATACGCTTTCCATGGCGCTCGAGATTATGGTGATGCACGGTTTATGCGCTATCGCCATCTGGCCGCTTTCCTTCACGCTGCCAAATGCACTGAGAGCCGCGGGAGATGTGAAAAACACCATGGTCATTTCCGTTGTTTCCATGTGGGTGTTCCGTATTGTGCTGAGCTATGTGTTTGTGTATTTGTTTCATATGGGCGTCTTTGGCATATGGGTTGCGATGATCGTGGACTGGGTATTCCGCAGCGCGTTGTTTACGGCGCGCTGGCGCAGCGGCAAATGGAAGGATTTTGCCGTAGTATAGAGAGCCCGACCGCTGCATATTGAAAAATCAACAACCCGCCGGTACGGCAAAGAACATGCCATCTATACGGTGCAGGTAATGAAGAATTTTGCTGTTGGATTTCGTTGACAATGCATGGCGGTTGTTATATAATTACATGGTTTCAGCGCGTGTGCCGGTAGCTCAGCTGGATAGAGCGTCTGGCTACGGACCAGAAGGTCGGGAGTTCGAATCTTCTCCGGCACACCATAGAAATATTAAACAAAGCCCTCAAGAATACTTTTATCTTGGGGGCTTTGCTATTTCAAGATTTTTTTCCTAAGCTTTTTATCTATGTAGTAACTATAACTTTCTTTCCACCTATCCCGTATAAAGGGCTCTACATATTCATAATGCCTTGTTGACATTACTTGAATGGCAGTTCTCATGAATTGAAAGAACCTATTTTCAGAATTTTGCTTATCAATAGCAGCAACATCATTGAATTCATCATTTTGGGAATTACGCATAACATTTCTAATTCTACGCACCCAATTTAATGCGGTGTGATAACTGCCCAGTCCTAATTTCTTTTGTAATCCGAGAGCACTGATTCCTTCTTCCTCTGATGTAACATACCATATCGCCTGAAACCAAATGGGCAGAAGTTTGTATTGGGTATCTTCAAATAGAGTTCTCGAAGTTACGGAGGTTTGGGAATAACAAATCCGGCATTTGTATTTGTGCTTTGTCTTATCTACGTGGATTGGCGGAACACTATATTTACATTTTGGGCAACAAAATCCATCAGGCCAACGAATTTGATAAATATAATCCAGACACTGTTTTTCTGTCGCAAATTCTTTTTTTAATTCCTGTAAATTCATAGGATATTCTTGCATATGCTGATTGTACCATATTGTTCTTAGGCGCATCAAGATACGCAACAAAGATGTATGCACTTTATGCAACTGTTATGTACTTTATCAACGAGCGCCAAGTTGTGCCCGAAATGAAAGGAGTACATAACATGTACGACATTAAGATCAGTACCGATCAGGCACGCCAATTCGCGCGGGATTGCTACGACGCCATCATTGCAGAAATTAAGCAAACAGAAGAAGAAAGAGAAAACGGAGGGAGGGAAGTAGCATGAACACAAAAAATACAATTACAATTTACCAGTCTTCTCCCCCCAGACGTGGAGAAGCGAAATGTGCCGCCGGTTTCACACAAGGATTTACAATCAATCCCGGTGACATCGAAGCACTTGCACGGGCGGTTGAGTTTGACAACTGTCCAGCATGTTATGGCGACACGGCCGACAAAGCGCATGAAGCTTTTAGCAAGGAGGCTGCTAAGTGTGAGCCGTTAATGGATGATGGCGAACTGACGTCGATATGGAACAGCGCGATATTGTTTTATCATATGATAACAACACAGCATGGCGTTTAAGACGGTTTGCTTATGCCGTAGTATATTTCATGGGGGCGGCCTATAGACTTTCAAGCAGAAACGGTTACACGGTCACAGGGTAAGATCGCTGTTGTCTGTTCCCAAACCCGTACAAAAATAGATAGATGCAATATATTTTTCAATAGCTTTGTAGTGAAACCTTGTATATATACGAGGCCAATACCAAAACTGTTTGTATCTGGTCGGCATTAGTAGAAACCGTCAACTACTGCGAATAACACTGGCATCGACCCGAGATGCGCGGACAACAGAAATCAAGAATCGAAAGGACTGTGCAAGATGAAGAGACTAATAAGACCAATCAATGCCGCAACGGAACAAGGCGCATATCAAATTCCAGTTACAGCATTTTGATTTAAGAAT
>DOMW01000066.1:0-9093 GCA_003510345.1 Clostridiales bacterium
AGGCATATAATGCGCCGCAGGCTCCTTGTTCCCGCTTCGTTATGGGTTCGGGCGGCACGCCTTGCGGCGTTTGCCCTCGCCTCATACTCAGCGGGTACTGCACTCGCTGCATCGCCCATCGGGGCGCGCTCGTTTCGCACCCCCAAAAGGAATACCCAAAAGCAAGTGCAAGATATTTACACAATAAAATATGGGTTCGTATTTGGGCGAACATGGCTAGGTAACCGCCAGCCCATGCAAGCACACGTCTTTTTACCCCTACCCGCCTATCGTGCCCGGGATAAAATCCAGCAGGAAATTGTGCTCAAAAAAATAGGTGGCGAGCGGGGAGCCCGAAACAAGATCTGAAAAAAGATCGACGCCCACAGGCGCGGAGATCAAAACGACGGGCACCAGCATCATCAGCGCAAACATACCGAAATAACCGCGCACCATACCCACGCCGCCGCCGGCCAGCATATCGCAGCGTTTAAGCACAGGGAGCGGCGACGCGAAATTCACCGCGTTGAGCATAAGCGCAATGATGACGCGCGCAATACAGTAAATAATAAGAAAAGCAAGTATGTTTACAACGACGTTCGCGACGGTGTAGTCGAAATAATCGCTCACTTTCACAATGTTATCCTGTCCGGTAAACACGAGGTCGTTCATGTTCTGGCGCACAAGTTCGTTAAAAGGGTAGGGCATATTCGCGCCCGAAACAATGGTATCGACCTGCCGGGAGGTCAGTTCGGAAACGACGAGGTTGCCGTCCGCCTGGTTGGCGATCCGCGCGGAGCCTTCGGTGAAATAGCGCAAAAAATTGTAAAACGAGCCGCCCGCGATCGTTTCCGAAAGCACGGGGCCAAACAAATAGCCGACAAGCCAGGAGACCGCCATGCCGATGGTGTTGCCGACAGAAACAAGGAACCCTTTATGCAATCCCTGTAGGATATAAATAATGATCAGGAATATCAGGAACGCATTTAGTAAGCTCATGTATCCTCCGAATTCTTTTCTTCCCTGTTCAAGACGAAACGGCGGGGCTATTTGTTCCCGCCCGCGCCCGCGCTATTGCAGCGCCATGATATAGCTTTTTTGCTGATCCCAAAGCACGGCAAAATCGTCGGAAAGCTGTTTGACCTTTACGATCTGCGTATCGGTGGGAATGGTTTTCTCAAGCTGCCCGTCCAGCATATATACATACACATTCTCCGCGGAAAACGCGTACAGCCGCTCCTGGGTGACCGCCATGCTGAACACATTACGCGGCAGGCGGATATGCGTATCTATCAGGTCGGCCGAAAATACGCGCGCCGCTTCGATCTCCTGCACGCCCGACCGCGGCACATAGGCCAGCTTGAACGCATTCGCGCCCACGCTTTGCGCGGCGGGCTTCCAGCCATACACCTGCTTCTCGGCCTGCGTTTCGCCAAAATAGGTGTACGAGGTGATGGAGTTTGTACCGGTTACGAAAATGGTGTTCCCCGTCACGTACACACCGTCCACGATCTGCGTGTTGATCATGATATTGCCCGTCATGGTCGCGTCCAGCTTATACGTGGAAATATATGAAACAGGCAGCACGTTTGCCGTATCGAGGGAGAGTATCCAGAAGATATCCGTATCGCCGTAGAAGCCGAAATCGACCATCTGCCGCCCGCTCATGGGGATCTGGCCGGTTTGCTCGCCGCTCGTATTAAAAAGGGAGACGCGGTAATCGAGCGCGCCCGTCTCCTCCACAGTGCCCTGCGTCAATATGGCGACAGCTTCCGTGCCCACTGCCGCGTCGAGGATGTCGGTATCGATGGATGTACTGAACATCTGTTCTTTGGTATACGTCATCACCTGCATCGCCTTGCCCGCGTAATTGCAAATAAGGTCGGGGGAGGTGACTGTCTGGCTGCCCTCCATCTCAAGGGCGAGGTTCCACTTCTCCAGCCCGTCGTTATCCAGCAGGTGGAGCGTGTCACTCTCGTTATATAAAATGCCGTTTTCATTTGCGAAAACGGTATCCGGCAGGTATTGGTCCATAGCGTTGATATTTCCGGAAAGCGCGAACATGGAGAACACGCCCAAAAAGAAAAGAAGCGCGACCACACCCGCCGCGATAACGGCTATGGCGATGATCCAAACAGTCCGCATCCTTGCCTTTTTGCGTTTTGACGGCTTTAAATACATGTGTTCACTCCGCGTATACTCCCGCTTTTTTCCACAGTTCTAGTTATTATACCACATATCCTATGTCCATGCAGTATAATATTTGGTATAATACTACCCGAAAGAACATGTGTCAAACAGGGTTTTGAGGAGCGGATGAATGAAAATAACCAAAATGCACGGGCTGGGAAATGATTTTATTTTGACGGAGGAACCGCTTTCCGATTACGCCGCCGCCGCCAAAAAGCTTTGCGCGCGCAGGCTTTCGGTGGGCGCGGACGGGCTGATCGCCATCGCGCCTTCCTCTGCCGCCGATGTGCGTATGCGTATATTCAACCCGGACGGCAGCGAAGCGGAAATGTGCGGCAACGGCATACGCTGCTTTGCGCGCTATGTGTACGATCACGGCATAGTAAAGGCGGATAGCTTTACCGTGGAGACGCTCGCGGGCGTGCGGGAACCAAAACTCTTGCTTGCGGATGGGGCGGTGCAGGGTGTGCGCGTGGATATGGGTGCGCCGGACTTTACACCCGGAAAAATCCCTGTTCTGGCGGAAGACCCGATGGATTTTGAGGTCGCGGTCGGTGGCAGGCGGGTCAAAGCGGCAAGCGTGCTGATGGGCGTGCCGCATACGGTTGTTTTTTGCGGCGCGCTTGCGGACGTGGATGTGGGCGGACTGGGGACGGAAATAGAAAAACATCACTTATTCCCCCGCAAAACAAATGTGGATTTTGCCGAGGTGATTTCCCGTGATACCGTACGGATCAAAACATGGGAGCGCGGCGCGGGGCACACGCTCGCCTGCGGCACGGGTTCCACCGCGACAGGCATCATCGCGTATAAAAAGGGCTTTACCGGCGCTGCGGTAAAAATATTGGTGGAGGCGGGAGAGTTGCTGATCGAGAACACGCCGGACGGGCGCGCGTTTATGACAGGCCCTGCCGATTATGTATTTGAAGGCGTGACGCTGTGAAGATCGAAATGGAAGAACCCATCGCGCGTCTTTTCGCGTGGTTTCAAAAAACGGGCAGGCCGCTGTACATTGTGGGCGGGGCCGTCCGCAATAAACTGCTTTCCCTGCCCGTGTCGGATATCGACGCCGCCGCCGCGGTCCCGCCGCAAAAGGTCAAGGAGATAGAGGACGGCGCGTTCCATGTGACGGAACGTTCCTACGGCTTGGGGACAGTGGTGATCGTAAGCGGCCCTCATTCGTATGAGTATACCGCGTTTCGGCGCGATAGCTACGGTAGGGGCGGCGCGCACAGGCCACAGGGCGTGACGCTGACCGAGGATATCGTGGAAGACGCGGCGCGGCGTGATTTTACAGTGAACGCGTTGTATATGGGCGCAGGGGGCGAGGTCTTGGATCCGCTTGAAAGGGGGCTTTCCGACCTCGCGGCGCGGCGGCTTGCCATGACGCGCCCGGATACCCTTTGCGAGGACGCGCTCCGTATACTGCGTATGGCGCGCCTTGCGGCCGAGCTGGGGTTTTCCATAGAGCCGGATACGATGCGGGCGGCAAAAGAAAACGCGGCGGGGCTTAGGGATATCTCGGGCGAGCGCATACGCGATGAGTTTTTCAAGCTGCTGCTCGCCGATGTGAAATATGGGAATAAGGACGGCGCGCTCATTGGCCTGCATATTTTGAAAGAGGCGGGGGCACTGCCATACATCATGCCCGAATTGTTGGAGGGCAAAGGGTTTGTGCAGTCCGCGCAATACCATAGATATGACGTGCTGGAACACAACCTACGCACCTGCGCCGCCGCCCCGCCGGACATTGCCATCCGCCTTGCCGCATTGCTGCATGATGTGGCAAAACCGGCTGCCTATAAGCGGGATGGAACGCTGTATGTCCACCCGAAGCTGGGCGCGCAAATGGCGGAAACGATCTTAAAACGACTGAAAACGGAAACCAAACTGGCGCAAACGGTGCTACCGCTCATAGAATGGCATATGTTTGACCTGGACAACAGCGCGAAGGAAAAGGCGGTTGCGCGGATGATCGTGAAGCTGGGGCGGGAGAACTTTTTGCGGCTTGCCGCGCTGCGGGATGCGGACTTTACCGGTTCCGGCATGGGCAATATCGCGCACAGCGCGCAAAAATGGCGGGCCGTGCTGGCAAGCAAAGAGGCCGCGCGCGCGCCGCTTGCGCTGAAGCAGCTTGCCGTGAACGGGGACGACATCCAAAAAGCGCTCTCGCTTGCCCCCGGCAGGCAGGTGGGCGAACTGTTGCGCCGGTTGCAGGAATACGCGATAAAAAAACCCGCGCAAAACAACTACACAAGTTTGATCAGATATGCTAGAATACTATATACTGGGATGGCGAACAGGGAAGACGCCGGCGAATAGGCCCGGGCGGGCATTCCGAAAGCTGGAGGGTTAAGACGTGTTTGAACAAATCGGCGCGAACAATTTTAAAAACAGGCAGCATACGGGCGCGTATGCGGAAATAGAATTTGATACGTACATGGAGTACAAAGGCAAGGAAGAGGTGCAGGCCATCACTACCACCCTTCATTATTATGAAAAGGGCGAGGGCGAGCCGTTGATACTGATCCACGGGATCGGCCAATCCACCTACACCTGGCGCAAGAATTTTGAAGCGTTGGCAAAAAACTATCATGTCTATGTGCTGGACCTGCCCGGCCACGGGTTTTCCGGCAAGCCCGAAATGAGCTACAGCATCGAAGAATTCGCGCTTTCACTGGAAGCGTTTATGAATACGCAGAAAATCGTATCCGCGCACCTTTGCGCGTTTGGCGAGGCGACGGGTTATGTGCTCGATTTCGCGGAACACAACGCCGACCGCGCTAAAAGCATTATACTGATCTCGCCCATTGTATCGGGCGGCGGCGGGCTTTTAAAAGGGCATGGCATGATATCCGTCTTTGGTTCGGTAGCGTGCAGGATGGTGGTAAACCCGCAAAATATGCGCATGGCGCTGGAAGATTGTTATTTCGACCGTACGCTTGTTTCGGATGAAGTGGTGACGGAATATTATAACGGCGTGGCGGATAAAGACTTCCGCGTGATCGCCCGCCTGTGCATGAACAATTATTTCGATGAAGACGTGATCAACGCACTGGGCGCGGTAAAGTGCCCCATACTGATCCTTGTGGGCAATGACGACAAGATCACCGGCGGCCCCAAATCGGAATTTTTGAACCTGAATGTGGGCAACGGCAGTTTCCTCACCATACGCAACTGCGGCTACCTTGTGCAGGAAGAAAAGTTTGAACGGACAAACGAAGCGATCCATACATTTCTGAAACAGACGGCCGTGCCGCCGTATTGATACACGGGTAAAAACGGGTAAAACATGATACGATTTACTGCTTCGGGACAGGCTTTCACGCCTGTTCCTACTGTCTTCTTAAAAAAATATATGTGCGACGCGCCCGAGGAATATGTCCGGGTCTATTTATATGGGCTTTGTTTGGCGTATACCGGTGAACAGCCTGACATGGTGGAGCTCGAGGAACAGCTTCACCAGACGGCGGAAAAGATTGAAGCCGCCATGAAATACTGGCAGATCAAGGGCTTTGTTTCCGAGCGGAAGACGGCGCGGGGCACGCTGTATGAATTTTTGGCCGCGCAGCAGGACGAGGCGGCGAAAAAGCCGGGCAAAAACGCCGCGCTGTATGAGTACCGGGGCTACAACGAAATGCTGGGCACGCTGCTCAAGCGCGCGCTTTCGGCTTCCGACCTGAAATGTATTTACGACTTTACGGATATTTACGGCTTGCCGCAGGACGTGGTGATCGCCATGATTGAGCATTGTGTCGCTTCCAAAGGGCCTACGGTAAACGTCAGTTACATTGAAAGAGTGGCGCAAACCTGGGCGGAGGAAGGGATCGATACGCGTGAAAAGGCGCTTTTGCGCGCGGAGGAGTATAAGGCGCTTTCAAGCGGCGTGCGCATAGTGATGAAGCAGATGGGCCTTATTGGTAAATCGCCCGGTAAAACGGAACTGGATTATTTTAGAAAATGGGCGGAACAATGGGGGTTTACGCAGGAATCCATCGTATACGCGATGCGCGGGCTGGAATTTGCCAAAGACCAGCCGTTCCGGTACCTTGACGCGGTGCTCCGCAACCTGTATGAAAACGGCGCGATTTCCTCGCGCAAAATAAACGAATACAACACGGCGTATCAGGACAGGCGCGCCCGGCTCAAGGAAGTGCTCGCCGCGCTCGATTATTCACGCCTTTCCGTGCAGCCCAGGCATGAGCGGCTGTACGCGGAATGGGCAGCCGAAGGCGTGCCGCACAGTATCATTTTACTGGCGTGCGAGCATACGGCAAAAAACGGCAGCCGCAAGCTGGAAGTGGTGGGCACGCTTTTAAAAGAGTGGAAAAATCAGGGCATCACAACAGAGGATGACGCAAGAAAATATATCCGCAGGCAGGATACGCTGGAGAAACGGGTAAAACAGGTATATGACCACGCGGGCATTAAAAAACAAATTGCCGAAACGGATATTTTGTTTTATGAAAATTGCCTCAAGCGGGATAAAATGAAGCATGACGTGCTGATGTGCGCGGCGGAGATTGCTTCTGTGGGGTATGAACCCGCGGCGCTTTTGCGCAAGGTGCTGAAGGATTGGCGGCAGGCGGGCGTGACGACCTTGCAGGAGGCGACGGCGCAGGAGCTGGGCCGTTACGCAAAAGATATGAAAAACAGTAAAAAGGATTTTGAGCAAAGGCAATACAGCAAGGAAGATATGGAAAAACGAACGTTGGATATCATAAAAGATATGGAACAGGATGATGAAAAATAAAACGGTTGCCGATGTTTTTTCAGATTTCCGGTCGCAAGGGCTGGCTGCCCGGCATCAATATGAATTGGCGTGCGAGCGGAATGCGCACCTGCAGCGGATAAGAGAGGAAATAAAAGACACGGGGCTTTTAAAGCTTTCCTGCGCCCTGCGCGGAGAGCCGGAAAAGCAACACGACCAGAAGCTGCTGGAACTGGAAAAAGAAGAACGGCAAGTGCTGCAAAACGAGATAGAAGCGGCGGAATATAAGTGCGGGGTGTGCCGGGATAGCGGTATGCTTCCAACGGGGTATTGCACCTGCCTGCTGCGGAAAATATACACAGAATGTTATGGCGCGGCCGATATCGCGGCGCTGCCCGGGAAATATGACGTTTTTGATCTTGCGCGGTTCGACAGTGCAAACAAACTGCCTTCTGGTAAAACGCAAGCGGAGCTGGCCGCTTTCTCCAAAAAACGGATCGACGGCTATATGGATGATTTTCCGGATAACAAGAGAAAGACCGTTTTGATTTTCGGTAAAGCGGGCCTGGGAAAAACGCATTTGCTGTATTACATGGCAAAAAAGGCGTATGCTTTGGCGGTCGATACGCTGCTGATCCGGGCGAATGAACTGTTTTCCCTTTTCCACGCGCACCGCCTGGGCGAAGAAGTCGATCTAAGTTATTTATACGGCGCAAAGCTGCTGCTGGTAGACGATATCGGAACAGAGCCGATCACGCAAAACGTGAGCAACGAATATTTTTATGAGCTTATTGAACAGCGGTTAAAGCTGGGATTGCACTCGGTTTTTGTCACTAATGCGGATAACCTGCTACAGCGGTATGACGAACGCATTTCTTCGCGTTTAGATTCCCGGCAGGATTGCCTGCGCCTGTTTTTTGATGGGCGCGACCTTAGAGTAAACTAAGTATTAAGTATATAGAATAAACTAACGATTGTATGGAGGTATCAAAATGAAATTTGCCTATTTTATTCCCACAAGAATCATATTTGGAAGCGGAAAATTAAATGATCTGCACAAGCAGGTGCTGCCCGGAAAAAAAGCGCTCATCGTCACATCGGCCGGTCAATCCGTAAAAGTAAACGGCTATTTGGACCGGCTCACGGCGCAGCTTGATAAAGCGGGCGTCTCGCATGTGCTGTTTGACAAGATACTGCCCAACCCCGTCAAAGACCACGTGATGGAGGGCGCGGCGGCGGCGCGCGAACATGGTTGTGATTTTGTGATCGGCCTCGGGGGCGGCAGCCCCATCGACTCAGCGAAATCGATCGCCGTGATGGCAACAAACGACGGCGATTACTGGGATTACGTGGGCGGCGGCTCGGGCGGGGGCAAGCCCATCTTAAACGACCCGCTGCCCATTGTGGCCATCACGACCACGGCGGGTACGGGAACGGAAGCCGACCAGTGGACGGTAATCACAAAAACGGAGACCAATGAGAAAATAGGCTTCGGCTATGACAAAACTTTTCCCACGCTTGCGGTGGTAGACCCGGAGTTGATGCTTACGGTGCCGCCCGCGCTCACGGCGTATCAGGGCTTTGACGCGCTCTTCCACAGCGCGGAAGGGTATATTGCGACAAAGGCAAGCCCGCTGGGGGATATGATGAGCCTGGAGTCCATCCGCCTGGTGGGCAAAAGCCTTGCCGCCGCCGTACAGGACGGCAGTAACTTGCAAGCGCGTGAGGACATTGCCTGGGCAAATACGCTGGCCGGTATGGTGGAAGCGGTATCAAGCTGTATTTCCCAGCACGCGATGGAGCACCCCTTGAGCGGCTATCACCCGGAAGTGGCGCATGGCGCGGGTCTCATCATGATCTGTGAGGCGTATTTCGCGCATATCGCACAAAAACACGGCGCGGATGAAAAGATGGTAAACATGGCTAAAGCACTCGGTAAAAGCAACGCAAAACATCCAATGGATTTTGTCGCCGCGCTGCGCGACCTCATGCAGGCGTGCGACGTGGATACGCTCACGATGTCCGATTATGGCATCACACGGGAAGAACTGCCGCATCTGGCGCAGGCGGCGCGCGACACGATGGGCGGGCTTTTTACGGTTGACCCGTGCGAAGTCTCGCTGCAAGATGAGATCAGGATATACGAGGAATCGTACCGGTAATGCGAACCACAGGTTAAAAACTTGTGAGAGGCTGTCAATAAAGGCACGACA
>DOMW01000066.1:9119-9363 GCA_003510345.1 Clostridiales bacterium
TGCGATTCCTTGCACCTGGGCCTCTCTTGACAGCCAACTCAGAGCGTCAAATTTTCACTGCGTTTTAAGTTCTTTTGACACTCTGCCACAAGTCAAGAAACTGGTGAAAACCCTCCGCCTGTGGCGGGTAAAAAAACCTGTTTTTTCCCGAAAGAAGAAGGGATACAGGGTGCGGCATAGAATATGTTTAATTAGGGAGGGAATCCGAATCGGGTTTGCTTTCCTAGGTAAGCACTGATTAAAT
>DOMW01000066.1:9450-11775 GCA_003510345.1 Clostridiales bacterium
CTATTTGATCAGCGGTTACCTAGATGAATGGCGCGATCAAATGAATTTCATATATTCTTTTTTATTTAGGGAGGTATCTTATGTCGACAAAACAATATTACAAGTGGGGCGATATCAAGCCGGGCGTCTATTTCTCTTCCATGCGCACAATTATTGAAACCGCTTTTTATGGCAACAACGTGTATCCGGTAGAGGATCTGAAGGAAGCGTATAAGCTTGCTTATGAAAGCCCGGGTACTGTTGTGACCGACCTGCCCGTGTACCGGCCGGAAGAAACCGGCCTGCCCGCCGACGCGAAAGTGCTGCTGTTTAACGACGGTAACGTGGGGGGGCGTGCGGCTGCCGCAAGGAATATACTCGGCAGTAAAAACGTGAACGGCGAGCCTGTAACCGAAGCGAAGTTCGGCCCCATCGTGCGCGAGGCCATCTACCAGACACGGAACAGGCAGCTTTACCACGCGCAGGCGTATATCGGCCTTGCGCCCGAGTTTATGGTAAAAGCGCATTTGTGCATCCCGGAAGGCGAAGAAAATATCATGTATTCCTGGCTGTATAACTTCCAGTACCTTACACAGCAATACTATGAAATGTATAAGGGATCAAAAGAGATACCCGAAGGGGACCTGTATATATTCTCCGACCCGCAGTGGTCGCACCCCGATTTCCCGATGGGCTGCGCGTTCTTCGACCCGGCGCACAACTGCGCCTGCCTGCTGGGTATGCGGTATTTCGGCGAGCATAAAAAAGGCACGCTCACACTCGCGTGGGGCGTGGCAAACAGGAATGGTTTCGTTTCCTGCCACGGCGGCCAGAAGCGCTACAACCTAAAGGACGGCTCGCACTTTGTGGCGGGTGTGTTCGNNACCCACGCCGCGCACGATGGCAAATATGACATCACCGTGCTGCACGACGACGCGTTTGTTATAGACAGGAAGACGACGGAATCTGTTGCGCTCGAGCCTGCGTATTTCGACAAAACACAGGATTATCCGATGGACAGCCCGGATAACAAATACCTTGTCACCATACAGAACAACGGCGTGACGGTGGACGACGAGGGCCGGAAGGTGCTTGTGACCGAAGATATCCGCAACGGCAACGGCCGCGCGATGAAATCTAAACTGTGGAGCCCCAACCGCGTAGATGTATTCCACGAGCCGGCAAACGCCATTATCTGGCTGATGAAAGACCCCACGCTGCCGCCAGTCGTTAAGATCGAAGACCCTGTGCTGGCGTCCACAATGGGCGCGACACTCGCGACAAAGCGGACCAGCGCGGAGCGGCTCGCGCCTGGCGTAGACCCGGACGCGCTTGTTGTGGAACCCTATGCGAACCCGTTCCGCACCTACGCGCTTGCGGATGATTACAACGGTTTCCGCGCGCTGTTCGCGGAAAAGAACCTGGATTGCTACATCTTCAACACCGGCCACTTTGGCGAGAAGAAGATCCCGAAAGAAGCGACGCTCGGCAGCCTGGAAAAAATAATCGAAGGCAAAGCAGAGTTCAAACCGTTTGGCGGCATAAGCGGCATGTCTTACCTGCCGGTCGATGGCTTTGCCCCCGATTTTTCCGACGCAAACTACAAGAAACAGCTTGTGGCGCGCATGAAAGACAGGATAGACTTCATCTCTTCAAGGGATGAGTTTGACAAGCTGCCCGAAGAAACGCTCACTTCGATGAAAAAAGTGGTGGAGCAGGCGGAAAAGCTGTAAGCTCTGGCGCATAACCGATGACATGGGAACCCCTCGGAAGAGGGGTTTTTCTGCTTTTCAAAAAACCTATCTGATTTGAAATGGTAAAAATATAATTTATTACTTCTTTTTCAAGTTTTGTGCTATACTGTTCTGGTAATAGTAAAAAACCGAAAGGGGCTTATAAAATGAAGGGAAAACGCTTGGTATCCGTGTTTTTGGCAGTGTTTTTGGTGTTGGCATTATTACCGGCGGTGGCACTGGCGGAGGAAAGCACTGAAGGCACGGCGGCGGAGTACGGTTTTAGCACGGCGGCGGCGAAAGAAAACCGCAGTGGCATGGTGGCGAAAAAAAGCCGCAACGCGATCGAAACACAGGCGGAAGAAGATATCGCGAGGCCGTTTGTGCCGTGGGAGCCTACAGGGCCTGCGGTTATACCGGCAGCGGAGGACGCGATAACACCGGAAACGGAAGCGGTCACACCAGAGCCGGAAGCGGCGTTGCCGGAACCGGAAGCAGAAGTGGCATTACCAGAATCGGAAGAGGTGGTAACACCGGAACCGGAAGCAACCATATCGGAACCGGAAACGGCATTGCCGGAAGACGAGGCCGCAATTTCCGCGGCTGGCGGACT
>DOMW01000239.1 GCA_003510345.1 Clostridiales bacterium
GACGCCCAGCGGCAGCGTCAAAAATTGTCTCGGTGGTAAATATCGATGTTTCAACGACTATGCAGAGACGAGTTCAAAATCCCGTTTTTCTTAGGAACACACTGTGCCGCCCACTGAACCCGCAAAAGAAAGAAATCTAATTCAGTAAAGGGGAACACACAAACATGCCAAACATCACATTTTTACCGGATAACATCACAGTAAACGCGCAGGAGGGCGCGCTGCTTTCCGAAGCGGCGCAGGCGGCGGGCGTTTCCGTATCCCTGCCGTGCGCGGGGCACGGCATGTGCGGTAAATGCCTTGTGTGTGTGGAAAGCGGCGAAGTCGATTTTCAAAATAACGGTAAACTGCCCGGTGAGCTTACGCGCGAAGGGTATGTGCTTGCCTGCCGAAGCAGGGTGAAGGGCGACGCGTGTGTGCGCGTGGCAAACAGGCTGGAAGAGGAAAAGGGCAGTTTTTCCGACACGATGAACCATGTGGATATCGAAGGGGCGCTGTTCCCGAAAGAGGAGGACTTAAAGCCGTATTGCCGCAAGGTGAGTCTGCGCGTGCCGCAGGCGGAGATGCTGGATGGTCTGGGGGATTACGACCGGTTTGAAAAGGCCGTGCTGGCGGAACTGGGCGCGGAACGTATCGTATTGCCGCTCTTTGTGCTGCGCACGCTGCCGGATGTGCTGCGCGAAAAAGAGGGTGGGGGAGTCCTGTGGTTTTATAGGGAGGGAAGCACGGCGCATGTTGTGGATTTTTCGGCGGAGGAGCGGCGTGACCTGGGCGTGTGCGTGGATATAGGCACCACGACTGTGGCGGTGCGGGTGGTGGACATGGAAAAAAACACAACACTCGGGGAGCGGACGGCGTACAACGCGCAGATTGAGCGCGGTATGGATGTGATAAGCCGCATCAGTTACGCGAAAAATGCCGAACGGATCGCTGAACTAAGGGACAGGGCGCTGCAAACGGTCAATGATTCCATTCGTGCGCTTACCGAAGAACTGGGGCTTTTGGGGCGGGATATCAGAAACGTTTCGGTAGCGGCGAATACGACGATGACACAGCTCTTTTTAGGTATTGTGCCCGAATATATCCGGCTGGAACCGTACACCCCGGCGGTGTTTTCTGTACCGGTGTATTCTGCCGGGGAAGTGGGGCTTGTCGTAAATCCGTGCGCGCCTGTGCTGATCGCGCCCAATGTGGGCAGTTATGTGGGCGGGGATATCACATCGGGTATTTTGTGTACGGACTTCGCGAAGGACGCGGAAGAGATAAGCCTGTTTATCGACATAGGCACGAACGGCGAGATCGTTTTCGGCAACAATGAGTTCTTACTCGCGTGCGCCTGCTCGGCCGGCCCGGCGTTTGAGGGCGGCGGTATCGAATGCGGTATGCGCGCCTCGGAAGGGGCGATAGAGACGGTCGCTTTAGATGCGGACACAGCGGTTGCTTCTTATACGGTGATTGGCGGAAACGCGGTGCGCGCGAAGGGTATTTGTGGTTCGGGCCTCATTTCGCTGGCGGCGCAAATGCTCAAAATCGGCGTGATAGACCAGCGCGGCAAGTTTGACCGGTCGGGCAGGTTTTCCGGTATACAGGTAGATGGCAAAAAGGCGCGTTACTATATTGTGCCCGGGGAAGGAATGTATCCCGGCGTTTATATCACGGAAATGGATATCGATAACCTGATCCGCGCCAAGGCCGCGATCTTTTCCGCCTGCCGCACACTGCTCAAAAGTGTGGATATGGAGTTTGACTGCATAGACAAGCTGTATATCGCCGGTGGGTTTGGGCGGTATATCGACGTGGAGCGGGCGAAAGAAATTGGCCTTTTGCCGAATATACCGGCCGAACGTTTTGCCTTTATAGGCAACGCGTCACTTGCGGGCGCGCATTTTGCGCTTGTTTCCGAAAAGCACCGGCAAACGGAATATGGCCTGGCAAACAGGATGACCTATATCGACCTTTCCACAGAACCGGGGTATATGGACGAATATGTCTCCGCGATGTTTTTGCCGCACACGGACGAGCGGCTGTTCCAAAAATAGCGGGACAGGGAAAAGGAGATGTTATGTTTCAGGCGATGAAAATGCCTAAACTATCGGAGGCGAGTGACGAGTATAAGATCGTGCGCATTCGCCGCGGGGTAGGCGAGCAGGCCAAACAGGGCGAGGTGTTTTTGGACGTGGAGACGGACAAAGGCGCGATGGAGGTGGCGTTTTACCTTACGGGGGTCATTACGGAACTGAATGTGAGGGAGGGCGATACGGTGCGCTATAACGCTATGCTGGGCGTTGTGGACACGCCGGAGTAGGGTTTCGTTTTTATCATCCCTTTGCGGGCGGCAGTTGAAACAAGGTTTGTTTATGCCTCGGGAAGGCATGTTTGCCCAAATACGAACCTATATTTTGCGCAAATATCTTGCGTTTGCTTTTGGGTATTCCTTACTGGTCAAGGAGCCTGCGGCGCATTATATGCCTCCGGCGGCTTAGAACCTACGGTTCTAAAAACTCCCTTAAAGGCAAAAGCACGCACAATCTCGGAAACCATGCCCTGCAAGCATACAAACTTGCCGCACTTATTCTGTATTCTGGTCTGCATTGCTGAATCGTAAGTCTTCCCGGATAACTAAGGTCGC
>DOMW01000237.1:0-2393 GCA_003510345.1 Clostridiales bacterium
TTAAGGGGTAGAGGGGGATTGTCAAGGGGGGCGAAGGGTGGAAATTCCGAACCCCCCTGCCCCCCTTGACGCCCAGCGGCAGCGGCATTACTATCCTCGGTGAAAGATGTCGCCGTTTCATAGGCCGCGCAGGGGCGGGTTCAAATCTCGCTCCTCCCCCCTTTAAAATGAAAGTTTTCACAGCAGAACGTGTACAAATTTTTCAAATACGTGTGCAAAAATTTCAAACAATATGATTTTATACCCTTTGCATGGGGAAACATTCTGTGATATAATTCACATGCTTATGGTTAAAGAAACAGGGGGAAAATGGATATGGCCAAAAGCCTAACATTTAAAGGCGGTGTGCATCCGCTGCATGCCATCCATGAAGGTAAAGAATTTACGGCAGGCGCCGCCATCACAGAGATGCCGGTTCCCGCCGTCGTGCGCATCCCTATGTCGCAGCACATAGGCGCGCCCGCAAAACCCATAGTCGAAGCGGGGCAGCGCGTGCTTATGGGGCAGGTGATCGGCGAGGCGAACGGATTTGTGAGCGTGCCGGTGCATTCGAGCGTATCTGGCACGGTTTTGGAAATAAGAGAGATCACAGGGCTGAACGGGAAACCGGTTCTCGCCGCCATCATTGAAAACGACGGGCTGGACGAGGCGCAGTATATGCCGCCTCTCCCCTGCGAAGGGTTATCAAAAGAGGAAATACTGGAGCGAATCAAACAAGCGGGTATCGTAGGCATGGGCGGCGCCACATTCCCCACGCATGTGAAGCTTTCGCCCCCGCCCGGTAAGGAAGCCAACCTTTTGCTGGTAAACGGCGCGGAGTGCGAGCCTTTTTTGACTGCCGACCACCGCATGATGCTGGAGTACGCGGATAAAATAATACTGGGCATCAAAATCGTGATGCAGGCATTGGGCGTGACAAAAGCAATCGTGGGCATTGAGGATAATAAGCCGGACGCCATCGCAAAAATGCAGCAGGCTTTGGATACGCGCGATATCCGCGTGGTGACCGTGAAAATGAAATATCCGCAGGGTTCGGAGAAACAATTGATCGACGCTGTCACAGGGCGGGTCGTTCCCTCGGGCGGGCTTCCGATGGACGCGGGCGTCGTTGTGGTGAATGTTTCCACAGCCGCTGCCATAGCGGACGCTTTTCAAACGGGCAAGCCGCTGATCCGCCGCGCCGTAACGGTAACGGGGGCGGTGCATGTGCCGCAAAACCTAATGGTGCGCATCGGCACATCTACACAGGACATAATAGACCAAGCGGGCGGTTTTTCGGGCGACCCGCTGAAAATAATCTCCGGCGGGCCTATGATGGGGCTGCCGGTGCCCGACCTTTCCTGCGTCATTACAAAGGGATATTCGGGCGTGCTCGTGCTGGATGGTACTTATACGAGGAAGGAACGGCAATCCGCCTGCATCAAGTGCGGCAGGTGCGTGGATGTATGCCCCATATTCCTGAATCCCACGATCATTTCCGCCGCGGCTGTCCTGGAAGATTTTGAGAAGGCGGAGGAAGAGCACGCGATGGACTGCATCAACTGCGGAAGTTGCAGTTTTATCTGCCCCGCGAAGATCCCGCTTGCGCAGAATATCAAGTTTGCCAAAGATATGGTGACGGCGGCGCGGCGCAGGGAAAAAGAGCTTGAGCAGCAGGAAAAAGAACTGGAGCAGCGGCGGAAGAGCAGCTAAAAACAGAACCAGGGGGTAACGGAACGTATGCAACAAATGATTTTATCCGGCTCGCCGCATATCCGGTCGGCAAACAGTGTCAGCAAGCTGATGCTGGACGTGATCATCGCGCTTGTGCCGGCCTGCGTCGCGGGCGTGTATTTCTTCGGTCCGGGCACGCTTTTGACGATTGCGCTGTGTATCATAAGCGCGGTGGGCTGTGAAGCGGCGATACAGTTTTTTACAAAGCGTGACATCACGATCAAGGACTTAAGCGCTGTTTTGACCGGCCTTTTGCTGGCGCTGAACCTGCCGCCCAATGTGCCGTGGTATCTGCCGGTGTTTGGCTCGGCGTTTGGCATACTCATTGTCAAGCAGTGCTTTGGCGGCATAGGGCATAACTTTATGAACCCGGCCTTGGGCGCGCGCGCGTTTCTGGTGATTTCCTGGCCTGTGGCCATGACGACATTCGTCGCCCCGTTTGCGGGTGTGGACGCGGTTTCCACCGCAACGCCGCTTGCGGCGCTCTCTTCATCCGGCGCGGAACTGGCTTCCACAAGCGACCTGTTCTTTGGAAACGTGGCGGGCTGCATCGGCGAGACAAGCGCGCTCGCCCTTCTTGCCGGCGGGGCGTACCTGCTTATAAAGCGCGTGATCTCCTTCCGTATACCGGTGGCGTATTTCGGTACCGTGGCCGTCTTCGCACTTCTGACTTCGCTGGC
>DOMW01000237.1:2579-9277 GCA_003510345.1 Clostridiales bacterium
GCGCCGCTTTTAGACAGGGCGTTTAAGCGTAAAATATTCGGGGAGGCGCAGAACGTTGAAAAATAAATCAAGCATTTTAAACCTCGCACTGCGGCTTGCGGTCATAACGGTCTGCGCGGGGCTGGCGCTGGGCCTTGTATACGGCGTTACGAAAGAGCCGATCGAATACCAGGCCGAATTAAAGGCGACACAGGCGCGGCAGACAGTACTGCCTTCCGCGCAGGAATTTGAGGAAATGGATCTCGCCGCGTTTTCGGCGGATGCGGCGCAATATGGTGAAATACAGCAGCTATATAAAGGGACTGCGGGCGGCGAGCTGGCGGGCTATACAATATCCATCGTAACGCGGGGCTATTCCCCCAATCTTTCACTCACGGTCGGCCTAGACGTCGGCGGTGTGGTGACGGGTGTGGCGATCGGCAGCCACGAGGAAACGCCCGGCCTCGGCGCAAACGCGGCAAAACCCGAGTTCGTTGGGCAGTACGTGGGCGCGGATGGGCCGCTTACCCTGGTGAAAACGCCGACCGGCGCGGATGGCGAGATTACCGCCATAACCGGGGCGACCATCACGTCAACCGCGGTGACAAATGCCGTCACCGCCGCGAAATCGTTCTTTGACGAACATCTGGCAAAGGAGGGGGCATAATGGAAAAACCCGCGTTAAAAGGCGTTTTTGTAAACGGTATCTTAAATGAAAACCCGCTGTTTAGGCTGGTGCTTGGGACGTGCCCTGCCATCGCTGTCTCCACATCGCTCACCAACGCCGTGGGCATGGGGGCGGGCGTGATTTTTGTGTTGCTGTTTTCAAACATACTGATCTCACTTCTGCGGAATTTCATTCCGGAAAAAGTGCGCATCCCCTGCTATATCGTAGTGATCGCCATGTTTGTGACGGTGCTGCAAATGCTGCTCAAGGCGTATATACCGGCGCTCGACGCGTCGCTCGGCATTTTCATCCCGCTGATCGTGGTAAACTGCATCATACTGGCGCGGGCGGAGGCGTTCGCCAGCCAGAACAGCGTGCTGGCTTCGGCTGTGGACGGTATTGGCATGGGCATCGGCTTTACGGTCGCGCTGATGATGATCTCCTTCGTGCGTGAGCTTTTAGGCAGCGGTTCGCTGTTCGGCGTGCGTGTGTTGCCTGCGGGGTATCCGGACGCGCTGCTGTTTATACTCGCGCCGGGCGGTTTCCTTGTTTTGGGGCTGCTGCTCGCGCTGGTGAACTATTTCCTTTCCGGCAGGAAGAAGAAAAAAGGGGGGGCGCGCTAAATGGAACAATTTATAAGAATACTCGCGATATTGCTAAGCTCTATTCTGGTCAATAACTACGTGCTGTCCCGCTTCCTCGGCATTTGCCCGTTTCTGGGCGTTTCAAAGCGGGTGAACACGGCGCTCGGCATGGGTATGGCGGTAACATTTGTAATGGCGCTCGCGTCGCTGATCACATGGCTGGTGCAGCACTATATACTTGACCCGCTCGGGGTCGGTTATATGCAGACGATTGCCTTTATACTCGTGATCGCGGCGCTGGTGCAGCTTGTGGAAATGATGCTGCAAAAGTCCAGCCCGGCGCTTTACCAGAGCCTGGGCGTATACCTGCCGCTCATCACCACAAACTGCGCGGTGCTGGGTGTGGCGATCTTAAACATCACCGAGCAATACAACCTGCTGGAAACCGTGGTAAACGGCGTGGGCGCGGCGCTCGGCTTTACGCTCGCCATCGTGCTGTTCGCGGGCATCCGCGAGCGCATGGCGCTCAATACCGCGCCGTATAAGGCACTTGACGGCTTCCCCATCGCGCTCATTTCCGCCTCGCTGATGAGCATCGCGTTCATGGGGTTCACCGGGCTTGCGATAGGCTAGGTTTGGGAGATAACGAAAACTTAATAATTATAACGCCAGACTGTCAAAAAAGGCCCAGGTGCAAGGAACCGCAGACCAATGCGGGCAAGGCTGAATAACCAATTCGCCGCGGCCCACGTGGGATGCGGTGACGCCGCAGATGCCGTGCCTTTATTGGCAGTCTGGAAACAGGAGAGATGTTATGTTTGAACCGGTAGTATGGTCCATAATCGTGCTCGGCGGCCTGGGCGCCGCCTTTGGCGTTATGCTGGGCGTCGCGAGCAAAAAATTTCATGTGGAGAAAGACGAACGCATCGACCGGGTGCGTGGGCTGCTGCCCGGCGCAAATTGCGGCNNCCCCGGTTGCGACGGGCTTGCCGCCGCTATTGTGGAAAAGGGCGCGGAAATTACATCGTGCGCCCCGCTTTCTAGCGGAAACGCCGCGCTGATCGGCGAAGTGATGGGCATTTCCGTGGGCGAAGTCGTGCCTAAGGTCGCGCGCGTCATGTGTCTCGGCAGCGAAGGGCATTGCAGGGATAAATTCGACTACGACGGGCCGCGCGACTGCCGCGCCGCCTACGACACCGCCAGCGGTTTTAAGGCTTGCCGGTTTGCCTGCATTGGCTTGGGAACATGCGCGAAGGTGTGTAAATTCGGCGCGATTGAGATGGGAGAGGACGGCATCGCTTTCATTGACGAGGACAAATGCACGGGTTGCGGCCGCTGTGTGGAGCAGTGCCCGCAAAGCTCTATCGCGGTTTTGGATCGCGATATCGACGTATACGCCGGATGCACAAATACAAGTAAGGGCAAGGCCGTCACCGAAAATTGCACAGCGGGGTGCATTGGCTGCGGGCTGTGCGCAAAGGCCTGCCCGTTTGACGCGATAGAAATGGAGCGCAATTTGCCGGTGATTGACCCGGAAAAATGCCGAAGTTGCTGGATGTGCGTGGAAAAATGCCCCCGGAAGTGTATGCTCACCACAAAGCCGGATAAGGCCGCCGTAATCGATCAAACGTTGTGCATTGGCTGTACGCTGTGTAAAAAAGCCTGCCCGTTCGGCGCGATAGAAGGCGAACTGAAAGAAAAACACACCGTAACGGATGAATGCCGTGGCTGTGGGCTGTGCCTGGAAAAATGCAAGAAAAACGCCATCCGCCTGGTTCCGAAGGACGCGGCCCGCGTATGATCATACTGGCTTCGGCGTCGCCGCGCAGGGAAGAACTGCTAAAGCTCATCACACAAAACTTTAAGGTCGTTCCGAGCAACGCGGACGAGCAAACCGATTTAAAAGACGCACGGGAACTGGTGCGTTTTTTAGCATGTAAAAAAGCGCGTGATGTGGCGGCGGCTTTCCCGGGCGATACGGTGATCGGTGCGGACACTGTGGTGGAAGCGGGCGGCAGGGTGCTGGGAAAACCAGAAGATAAAGCGGACGCGCGCCGCATGATCACGATGCTCGCGGGCAAATCGCACACCGTGTACACCGGCTTGTGCGTGATCCGTAACGGGGCGGAGCGATGCGCGGTGTGCGCCACAAGCGTAACATTTTGCGCTATGGCCGAAAAAGAAATAGACGCCTATATCGAGACGGAACACGTGATGGATAAGGCGGGCGCTTACGCGGCGCAGGGCGGCGCGGCCAAATTTATCACCGGCATAGAGGGCGATTTTTTTACTGTAATGGGGCTGCCTGTGCACACGCTCTACGAATTGCTGAAGGAGGATTGGTAAATGAAGGAATCATCGTTTGAACAAGCCGTTCAAGCCTATGCTATTGAATGTGAAGCGATCATGGCGACAAAGGCCGTACTTGATAAAGAAGCTTTCGCAAAGGCGGTCGGTCTTCTGGCAAAAGCCGAACGCATCGCGACCGTGGGCTGCGGGCATTCCGGTTTCGCCTGTATGCACTTTGCCCATCTTCTGTGCTGCATCGAGCGGCCCGCGAGGTTCCTTTCCCCTGCCGAAGCGATACACGGCGGTTCGGGCTTTTTACAGTGCGGCGACGTGCTGGTCTGGGCGTCACGCGGGGGCAAGACAGACGAACTGTTCCCTATTTTAGAGATCGCGCAAAAAAAAGGCGCGCATATACTGGGCGTGACGGAAAACACCGCTTCCCCGCTGGCCGCGCAATCGGACGTGGCACTGGCCCTTTCCATCCCACGGGAGGCGGATAAATATGACACGCAGGGCACCGCGAGTTTCGCGGCGACGAATATCGTGTTCGACACGCTTGCCGTAGCGCTTTTAAACGAGACGGGCTTTCAAACAGAGCAGTTTGCGCTGACCCATCCGGGCGGCGCTGTGGGCAAGCGCTTGAACGGATAACCTCACTCCCGCACAAAAAACCGTTCGCTTATAGGGATGTATGTTTTATTCCAGGGTTCATCCACCGTTACACCAAACGGCATTTGCGCGATCAGCTTAAAATCGCGGTCTATGCCAAACCCTTCATAGACCCGCTCGTCCACAATGGGGTTGTAGTGCTGGAGCGACGCGCCCATGCCCGCTTCTTCCAGAAGGCACCACACCACATATTGCAGCATGGCGCTGCCGTGTTGCGCCCATGTTTCGTGCTGGCTTTTATATGCCGGCATTTCCTCAATAGCAGCCCGAAGCGTCTTTTGGTCGTTGAAAAAGAGCGCCGTACCGTAGGCGTTTTTGAATTTCGCAATCTTTTCCCTGCTCGTCTTCATTTCCTTGCCGGGGTTTTTTTCAAGTATCGCTTCCAGCACCATATCCCAAAACAGGTCGTGCTGCCCGGAAAGAAGCAGTACGATGCGCGTGAGCTGCGTATTGTGCGCAGTGGGCACATGGTAAAGCGCCTGCCGCAGCAGCGCCTTCAGTTCTTCGTCCGCAAGGGTGGATTCCTTGGTGTAATCGTAGTAGGAACGCCTGTTTTTCACTGCCTTCATGATGCCTGCTTCTGTTTCCATATGGGTTTTCCTCCTCAAACTTTTTGATACTATTCCCAGGTAAGCTACGTAGAAAAACTGTTTTCAGGTTTTTCTTTTTGGAATTAGTATTATAAAATAGATACCCGTGGATACGGGCAAAAAACAGCATACTCCTCATTGGTCATCCAGCAATTCCGCCAGCATACGCTCCGGGTTTTCCAGAAAAAGCTTTGTGACCGCGTAATGCTCTGTCTCCCGGTAAGGCACGCGCCGGATGCCCTCTTCCGAAAGCAAAAAAATATCCGCGTTTGGGTAAGCCATCAGTATCGGGGAATGCGTGGCGACCACGAACTGCGAGCTGGCCCGCACCAACTGGTGAATGCGGGCTAAAAGGCTCATCTGGCGCGTGGGCGAAAGCGCCGCCTCCGGCTCGTCCAAAAAATAGAGGCCGCCGCCGCGGAACCTGTGCAGCACCAGCGAAAGAAAGCTTTCGCCGTGGGATTGGCGATGTAAGGAAGCGCCGCCGTAGTTGTTATAAAAGTCCTTCTCTTGCCACGGGGTTTGCTTCGCGAGGTTCTCCACCTCGGTCGCGACGTTGTAAAAGCTTTCGGCTCGCAGGAAAAAACCGTCGCGGGGCCGCCCCACGCCCTTTACCACCGTGATGCTATCGGCAAGCCCGGAATGCGTATCCGCTGTGGAAAAGTTAAAATCCCTGCTGCCGCCCTCGGGGTTGAACCCATAGTTCACGGCGATCGCTTCAAGCAGTGTAGATTTGCCCGTGCCGTTTTCCCCCACAAGAAATGTGACCGGTTTTGTGAAGGAGAGCCGCTCGGCCTGCTTTACGGCAGGCAGGGAAAACACGTAGCTATCCCCCGCTTCTTTCAGCCGGACGCCCCGTATAAAAAGGTTTGTCATGTTTTCCCCCTTTCCCGCTGTGTTTATATTATTTATTATAATACCAATCACGGATAGAAAAAACCTAACAGTAAAAAATCGGGTTGTTTTTACTTGATATGAGGAGTATAAATATGTTTAACAACAATACGATAGAAATCACAAAGTATGGGGTTTTGAGCGGCAAAATAGACGGGGCCTTTACCATCGCGCAGCTTTCCGACCTGCATGAAAAGGAATTTGGCAGGCACAACAAACAGCTTTTTGAAAAAGTGTACGCGCTCTCGCCGGATATCATCGCGGTAACGGGCGATGTGGTGGCGCACGAAAACCAACAGCAAGCCAACCTCCCCTATGCCCGCAATCTGGCGGAAGGGCTTTCCCGGGCCGCCCCCGCCTTTTTTGTGACGGGCAATCATGAAAAAAACTTTGACCATGAAATCGCAGAGGCGCTTTCGGGCGGGGGGATGACCGTATTGCGCTGCGGGGTATATACGATGGACATACGCGGCAGCCGCGTCAACATTGCGGGGATGGACGACCTTTCATACGGCAGGGCGGATGTGGAAAAATGCCTCGATCTCCTCCGCCCGCTTCACGGCTTCAACCTGTTTCTTTCGCATCGCCCCGAGGTGTTTGAACTTAGTTTAAAACGAAATATTGACCTTATACTGGCAGGGCACACCCATGCCGGACAGATACGCGTTCCCGCCCTGAGCAATCTTTATATGAACGGGCAGGGGCTTTTCCCAAAATATGTGCAGGGTGAATTTACAGACGGCGACACCACGATGATTATCAGCCGCGGCCTTGGGGCGAGCGGCTTTCCCGCCCTCCGCATCAATAACCCGCCCGACCTGGTGGCTGTATATGTAGAGCCGGGCGCTGTTTAATCGGTGACTATTTTAGGTAACCGCTGACTAACGCAGGCCGTGCGTATTTTCTGCCATCTTGGGGGTGATAGTTCAACATATTTATGCCCCGGTTAGGGAGACGAGATTTGAACCCGCCCCTGCGCTTATTGTTAAAACGGAAACACTTGCCACCGTGAATAGTTATGACGCT
>DOMW01000235.1 GCA_003510345.1 Clostridiales bacterium
GCTCAGCCGCGATGCCGCACAGCGCGCCCACGAATTCCCCGTCGCAGCGCGCCGCTATAGAAAGGCCGCCCGCGCCAAACCGCCGCATATTGTCGCGGTATTCCGTGCTTTCTGGGATGTGGAAATAATCCGCGTATAGCAGTGCGTGCGGCGAGCTTAACACGACCGTCTCCGGTTTTAGCTCGGCGATCTCCCTGCCGATCCTATCCAAACCGTCTATTGTTTTTTGGATCGTTTTCTCCTCGCCCCGGCCAACCTCGGGCAGGATGAGGGGCGGGTGCGGCACGGCAAAGGCGGCGACAACAGACATTTATTCCTTCTCCTTCCCGATAAACCGGCGGTACTCCTTCACTTTCTTCTCGTATCCCTGGTCGGAAGGCACGTAATACACCCTGCCGCGGAGTTCGTCCGGCAGATACTGCTGCTCCACGTAATGCCGGGGGTAATCGTGCGCGTATTTGTACTCCCCGCTCTTTTTCTCATGCTTCGCTTTTTCATAATTCGCGTCCTGCAAATGCTGCGGTATTTTGGCAATGCTGCTGTGCTTCGCGTCGCTTCCCGCCGCGCCGATCGCCACCACCACGCTGTTGCTTTTGGGCGATTCACACAGATAAATAATCGCCTGCGCGATGTTCAGCCGCGCCTCCGGCATACCGATGAACTCCAGCGCCTGCATGGCCGCCACGCATTGGTTCAACACGCTGGGGTTCGCCAGCCCCACGTCCTCGCTCGCGTGCACGATCATCCTGCGCACAGGCACGCGCGGATCCATGCCCGCGTACACCATGCGCGAAAACCAGAAAAGCGCCGCGTCGCTGTCGCTGCCCCGGAGGGATTTGCAAAACGCCGAAAGCATGTCGTAGTATTCGTTGTCGTCCATGCGCACCGCGCGCTGCTGAATGCTCTGCTCGGCAATTTGCAGCGTGATCACGACCTTCCCCTTGCCGTCCGGCTTTGTGGTGAGCACCGCAAGCTCGAGCGCGTTTAGAGCCGTGCGCACGTCGCCGTCCGCAATATCCGCCCAGTGCGCCGCCGCGCCCTTTCCCAGCGTGATAGCCATATTGCCAAAGCCGTTCTCCTTGTCTTTTACGGCGCGGCAAACCGCACGCTCCACTTCTTCCTTTGTGAGCGGGTAAAACTCAAAAAGACGCGTCCGCGAAACGATGGCGCTGGTCATCGCCGCCATCGGGTTTTCCGTAGTGGAGCCGATCAACTTTATAATGCCCTTTTCCATCGCGGGCAGGATGCTGTCGCTCTGCGCCTTGGACCACCGGTGGCACTCGTCCAGCAGCAAAAAGCTTTCCTTGCCATAAAGCTTCAGCGCGCTTTCCGCCTCGCCGATCACCTCGCGCACGTCTTTGACGCCGCTCGTCACCGCGTTCAGTTGAAAGAAATTACTGCCCGTCGTCTCGGCAATGATCGTGGCGAGCGTGGTCTTGCCGCAGCCGGGCGGCCCCCAAAAAATACAAGACCCCAGCTTGTCCGCCTCTATGGCACGGCGCAGGAGCATACCCTTGCCCACGATATGCTCCTGCCCCAGGAAGTCGTCCAGCGATTTAGGGCGCATCCTGTCCGCAAGCGGCGCGTTCTTTTCTATGTTTTGTGTAAATAAATCCATTATTCCAGCCTATGTTTCTGTTTTTTTGCTCACAAGCTCCTCATAAAGCGCCCGCGTATCGCCACTGTCCTTCATGCTGATGTAGATGGGCGTGCCGCCCGTGCGTTCTATCAATATCGTGGGCGAGGAATCCGCCTGTACAAACAACAGGAATTTACCCAGCGCAGTCGATGAAAAATTACCCTTCAGCGCGTCTCCAAAACCGCCGTAGCCATTTGTCCGCATCACGTCTTCCCCGTAGATTTCCCGCATGGGCCGCTCGATCAGCGTGATTTCCTCCACCTCCGCAAGCGGCACCGTAAGCCCATACATGCCTTCTATGCGGATGCCGTCGCTTGATGCCGCCACCACCGGGTCTTTATCGCCCTGCACAAACAATACGGCGACAAATACCAGCACAATGACCACGATCACGGTTGTGGCAATGCCCGTCTTCCGTGAGAGCGCCGAATGCCGTGTGGACGAGAATTTACGCGACATCCACCATGCCGACAGCAGCGCATCCGCCACAAGCACGGCGAGCAGTAAACCCACCGCCCAGTTTTGGCCAAGCTCGATCGCAAGGCCGAACAGGAAAAACTCCGCGCCGCAGCGGATCAGCAAATTGCCCGCCGTCTTTCCGAGCGCGGCTTTATCGACCTGCGCCCTGTCCCGCTCCGCCATTGTGTTGTACCCGGCCAGCAGCATAAGCCCTTTGCCCCTGCGCATAAAGAACCCCAGCAGCACAAGCGGTACGGCAACGATCACAAATATAATCAGCATCATCATAATCCACCTCCTAGTCGTTATTTGAAGTTCTGTTACGGTAAGTAGATTATATCACATAGTCGCATGACTGTCAAGTACAATCCGGCACAGTGCTCTTATATTATACCTTTTCTTTTGTACTTTGAAAACAGTTTCCACATGGAGGGGCGTGGTTATTTGCATTGTTTTGTATATATCTCGGTAGCGGCGGCACACGGCTTGATGCACACAGGAATCGTCGGGTATATTCCCGCGCATAGCGTGAGAATAACAGAGTGTCAAGAAACCTCCAAAGTACGAAACGGGATACAAGAATGAAGAGTGAGAAAGATATTTATTAAAAACTATAGGGTATTCCTCTGGGGGTCAAGGTATCCCTGCGGGA
>DOMW01000103.1:0-185 GCA_003510345.1 Clostridiales bacterium
GCACGAGCAGGGCGCCTACACCGAAGTGGAAGAGGCGCGGCTGTTTTGTGCGCAGACGGGCGTGGACGCGCTGGCCGTCGCGATCGGCACCGTGCATGGGGTGTACAAAGGGGAACCAACGCTCAACATAGCAAGGCTTGCCGAACTTTCCGCGGCGCTTACCGTGCCGCTTGTGCTGCACGGCG
>DOMW01000103.1:269-1187 GCA_003510345.1 Clostridiales bacterium
GCGGATGAAAAAGCGGGGTATTTGATGAAATGCCAAAAAATTATGCGGGCAGCGGAGCAAACCGCGCGGGGGTACATGGAAGTGTTTGGGTGCACGGGAAAGGCCTAGGTAACCACTGATTAAATNNGAAAACGCCAATCTTGAAAAAACAGTCTTGCAAATCTGATCACGATTTAATCAGCGCTTACCTAGCGGAAAGAAAAAGGAGGGGCTATACATTGACGAAAATCGAAAACAGCACGGCGCCGTGGCCTGCGGAAATGATGGAACGCTACCGGTGGCTGGATGAGTATTTACAGGAACAGCCGGCGGCCCAAAAAGAATTCCAACCGGCATGGCAGGCATACAAGTATTCGTTGCGGGGCAAAATGTTCGCTTACATCGGCATAAACGACCAAAACGGCAGGCCTATCATAACGGTGAAGCTGGAACCGGTGCACAGCGACCTGCTGCGCCGCGAGTACGCCGACATCGTGCCGGGGTATTATATGAACAAGGTGCACTGGAGCTCTGTGTATCTGGACGGCAAAGTGCCGCGGGATGTGCTGGAAAATATAGTGCGTTCCGCGCACCGGACATTGCTTTTATCGCTCAGCAAAAAAGCGCAGCGGGAGATAGCGGGCGAATAGCGGCGCGCGAAACACCGTATTAAATATTGCCGCCCGATAGTAAAACACCGGCATGCAGAAACGCCTGCCCTACGGCGTTGTATACGTCGGTGTAAAGGGCAGCCGCCTGATCCATACCAATCAGGCCGCCCGACATGCCGCTGGTTCCTTGCGTGAGCGTAATCACAGACCCGTCCGGGGATGCTTGGCATGTGACGTGCAGCTTCACGTGCCGCCCCTTTTTCCCGGCAAACGCGCCCAGCCACACCGACTTGCCCGCGGAGCCCCGTTCCGCGTTGGCAGACCAATC
>DOMW01000103.1:1205-3951 GCA_003510345.1 Clostridiales bacterium
TCGCCGGGTCCCCGCTTACAACATATCGATGTCCGTTCATGCTTTCTCTCCGTTTTCTGCCGTCTGCGCGCCACCACTCTATTTCGCTTCATTCGAGTAAGTGACGCTGCCCAAAGAACTAACAGTGCTGCGCTTGACTTCTTTAACAAAGTTGTCATACACCGCCATGTTGGAAACGTGATGTTCTGTCTCGCGTTCATGCTTATGCCGTTTGCCGGAACCGGAATACTTTTTCATGACCGCCGCGTAAAACACCGGCCCTGCCAATAAGCCAATATACTGGGCGCCGTCTTCGGTGTCACCGTCGCCGTCATCCGCCTTTGCCGCGCCGGCAAAAACGAACAGCACCAAAAACACAGCGAGCACGATAGAAAGTATCAGCAGGGTCTTCTTATGTTTCATTACAAAAGTCGCCATATTCGTCACCTCACCACATCCAAATCGAGACCGACAGCAGTATGCACAGCAGCGCGATAGGCAGTTCTATCGCCAGCGTCACCGCCATCAATTTCCGTTTGTTCACCGGAATACAGGCCGCCGTTTCGCCCGTCTGCCCGTTCACGCAGATATAGTTCAGTTTCCCGGTCCTGTCCTGGTAGGAATACAGCCAAATGGGCGCGAGAATGCTCTCGTATTTGCTGCCCGTAATATTGGCTTCATCCTGCTTAAACTGATACCCGTGTGTATACTGCTTCATCGTCTCAACGGCGTTGTAGCGGCTGATATCCACCACCTGGTTGCGCACAACCGGCTGGATATCCTCCACGTTCAAATCCCGAAACTCGGCGCGGTATCCGCCATTTAAGAACTTCGGGTCGTAGGCGACGGCGCGCTTTAGGTCATACGGCAGTATGCTGTTGATGATGTTTTTGGAGTTTTCCCTGTAATTCTCACCGGGCTTGATGATGAAGGACGAATTGCCCTCCACCAGCAGGTTGTTCACGTCCAGATTAAATTTCCGCCCAAAGTTATACACGTCATAATCATACGTATCCCGGTTGTTTTTCCCGCCGTCGTGCTTTCGTTTGCGTATGGCGGCTTCCCCGGCCACCTCGACGTCCGCTTTCAAGTCCAGCACAATATAGGGGAAATAAACCGGATACACCATATCGGGCGTGAACGTTCTGATAAATTCCGGGTCCGCGAAGAACTTTCGTTTATTCAGGTATTCCTGGATAGACACCTCCGCCTGTGCTTTGGGGACGGTAAACGGTATGATGGCGTCCGGAATAATGCCGTTGGTAATGCGGTTGGCCGTCGTCAAAAGCGTCCGGCACCAATGGCACTTAATCGTCGTTGTGTCCGTCGCCGGGTCCATAGACATCGTCGCCCCGCAACTGGGGCACTGAAACGCGAACACCTCCCGCTGCGTGCCCTGCGTGGTCTTCATACCCGGGCTCAGCAGCGTGCCGCTCAGTTGCTTCACGTCTTCGATACTGTTGTCAAACTCCGGGCGCACCTGCCCAGGCTCAAATGTGTTGTGACAAAATTTGCATTCAAAGACACCGCCCTCAATGTTATAAAATATTTCGCTCGACCCGCAATTGGGGCAGCCTTCCTTGTACTGCTGCCGGTTTGTTGCACTGTCTGCCATATAGATGTACCTCGCTTACAGCCTGGAGAGTATTTCCGCTTTCTTTTGATCGTAATCCTGCTGTGTTATAACGCCGCTGTCCAGTAAGCCTTTCAGCTTTTGCAATGAGGCCAGCGGGTCGTCGGCAGGCGCGGCTGGCGCGCCCGGGGCTACAGGCTGCTGCATAATTCCGCCAACCATGCCCGCGCCCATGCCCATCATGCCGATCGCTGCGCCGCCACCGCCCGTGGGGTTTTCCCCGGCGGCCTTTATGCCGTCCGCAACAGCAGTCTGCGCGTAGGCGTTGCCCACGTTGCCCTGCATCATCATACCCGTGGTGTATTTGTTAACCAGTTCCGTGGAAGGCGCGTCCCAATCCAGCCCGCGCGGCTGCACCGCAACAACCTCCAAACCGTAATTGGTTTTCCACTGGAATTTTTCTTCCACCACTTCGTCCAGCAGCAGGGCGAAATCAATCGCACCTTCCTGTATGGTGTCTATGCTCTTCCCGCCCTTGGTAAAAGCGGAAAGCGTGGTGGAAAGCGCGCCCACAAACCCGGAAAACAGCGTATCAAACACAGACTGCGAGGCCGCGCTGCCGTTGTCGTCCAGCGTAACGGTTTCCCCGCCCATCGCCGCGTTAACGGGTATCAGGTTTTTGTACAGGGCGATCGGGTCGACCACCTTAATAGAAAAATTACCAAACGACGTCACGGCAAGCATTGCCCCGCCGTAGTTGGCGTCTTTGTAGCGGATCGGGTTGCTTGTGCCATACCGCAGGCCCGCGATCTCCTTCAGGTTCACATACAACGCAAGCTGACTCGCGCCGGGCATGCCGCCAAACTTAAACCGTTCCCACGATTGCTTCACAAGCGAATTCCAAAAACCATTCCCCGCGAACACACTGCTCGATTGGAGATTGTCGCTTTGGAATTCATACCCGCCCGGCTCCGTCACCAGGCCTGTAATTTTCCCCTCACTCACCAGCAGCAGGCCGACGCCTTCGGGAACAAGTATCAGGGAACCGTTGCTGATAATGTTGGTAGAGCCTTTAGTGTTGCTCCCGCGCCCGGCGTTCTGCTGTTGCTGCATACCCGCGGCCAACAGAACGTGATCTGTCATCTGGGGCGGGGGCGAAATAAAATCCTTCCACTGGTCGGCAAACGTGCCGCC
>DOMW01000138.1 GCA_003510345.1 Clostridiales bacterium
GCCATGATGTTCAGAAACGGCGCGAACTCCGCGCTGTCGCTGTTGTCGCTGTCGATATTGTTGCTGATGGCGATAAAGCGAACGCCGCGCTGACGGAACATTACTTCGGTGTAAAAACCCACCTGAAGATAATCCCTGCCAACGCGGCTCATATCCTTACAAAGCACAGCGCCGACGCGCCCCGCTTCGATGTCGGCTATCATCCGTTTCCATGCCGGACGCTCGAAGTTGGTGCCGCTGTACCCGTCGTCGCTGTAGTGGACAAGGTTCGTGAACCCGTTCTTGGTTGCGTAGTCCTCCAGCAGCGATTTCTGATTGGTGATGGAGTTGCTTTCGCCCTGCAATTCATCGTCGCGGGATAACCGCGACAGCAGGGCCGTGATTTTCGTATGGTCTGGCTGTCTGTTCATAAGGTGTTCCTCTTTCCAGACAGCCGCCCCATCCGTAGCAACCCCATCATACCACAGGCGGGGCGCTTATGGAACGCCCCGCCGCAAATATTCTTCCCGCCTTTCTTCATTGGTTTGCCACCGCCTTTCCCGCCGCTTCCATCCTCACAAGTTTGGCGATTTTGTCGTTCACCGTTTCCTTGCTCGTTCGGCTGAAATGGACGCCCACCCTGTAGGTGGTGGAGCCGATCCGGCGTGTGAATGTTCCCGCCGCGTGTAGCGGCTGTTCCTTTGGCGCTGCTGCCGTTTGCATTGTGACCGGCCCCCTTTCATAAAATTATTGTAATGATGTATCAGACATACTGCAGTCGCCGCCCCCTGCGTCCTGCGGCCGCCCAAGCCACAGGTTTCGTGTCGGAATACTTTCTGTCCGCCTTCCGATTTGCCCGGGCGGTAGCGTCTCTTACTGCAACGTCACGACAGGCCAAGCGAATACACTAAGCGTATTTGCTTAACGTCCTCATTATACTAAGCGCATTTGTTTATGTCAAGCGTATGAGAGCCATATCCAAAACTTTTATGTTTAACTTTTCCTTGACCGCATTAAACAGATATGCTATGCTTGTTTCAACGAAAGGCAGACGGGAGATTTGGTTATGGCAATTGGCGAGAGGATACGCTTCATCCGCAATCTGCGGGGCATGACGCAGCGGGGTTTGGGTACGGCGGTTGGCTTTGACGAAAAGACCGCCGATGTGCGCATGGCGCAATATGAATCGGGGACAAGGACGCCGAAGGAAAAGCTGACCGCCGATATTGCCGCCGCGCTTGACGTCAGCCCGCAGGCGTTGGCCGTGCCGGACATTGACAGCTACACGGGGCTTCTGCATACCCTGTTTACGCTTGAAGATTTGTATGGTCTTGCCGTTGACAGCATAGACGGTGAGTTATGCCTGCGTCTGGACAGGGAAAAAGGCATGACCTATCTTTCCATGCTCGATATGTTCAGCGCATGGCAGAGGGAATCCGAAAAGCTGAAAAGCGGCGAGATAACGAGAGATGAATATGACGCGTGGCGTTACAATTACCCGAAGTCCGAAGCGGAGCGCGATAAGGCGGCGCGGGATGCGCAGCGCGAAGAACAGGACGCCGGGGAAGCGGAGTAAACCATATCCCTGCGCCTAAACGCCGGGCATGGGTGAACGATTCGTTCAGCCATTGCCGGAACTACCGAAACGGCACTTCCGGGCGTCACGTTTGGGCGCGTGTTCGCCTCACAAATGCCCCTGTGCGCGTTTTCTTCGGCGGGTAGGCATAAACCCCTTACTGCAACCAATTCTGGTTTGAGTGGCGCAAAAAAGCCCGGAACACAGGCGTTTCCGGGCAACCGCAATCGGCTATATGATTACATGGGTGTGTGGCAAACTAACCAATCCGATTTTGGAGTGGTTTACTGCTGTTTCACATTTAGATATGCAAAAGGCGCTCGGCTCAGTATTGAGCGCAGTATTGCGCCCAACTTTGGGCTGAGTGCAACGGCGATTGCCGCCTGCTATGCCCCCGTGGTAGAATGGCAGGCAAAGAGAGTGACGCAAAGTGGCGGGGCTCGAATAGCGTAGCGAAACACGACGGTATTCGGTGCGCAAAACGAAAGAGACGCCCCGGTAAAGGGCGTCCCGTTGTGCGAAGATCTCGTTGTGGCTTGTGGGTAGGCATTAAATCGCCGCCCGCCGCCCGGTTTCCGTTATCACCTCCTTTTCGGCTCTGCCGCTTCATTCTGCTACGGATGGGTTGGCTGCCTTGCTGTATTAGTAGTGGATTGGACATCCACCCTTTACAGCATAAATCCTCAAAATCGTAATCTATAATGTCACCGATGAAGCCGCGCTCACCGTCATCGGTATCATGATAATACCCATCCCGGCCGCAATCCGTTTCAGCAGCGTACCTGCCTAGCTTTCTGAGGGCGCCAAGTATGTTCTGACACCGTTCATCGGATACCGCGCCCGCCTCCAGGAATTCGGTGAACTTTTCAGCATCATCATGAAAATATCCGTTATATATCCACTGCGAAATACCGCCGTTCTCAACCTGATAGTTGAAATTCCCAAACACCACCGCGATTTGATGCGCCTCCGAAAAGCCGTCAAGAATATCCCATTTCCCCTTATTCTGATTCCCTTCCTTTTGCCACTCACCGTATACTTCATCCATGAGGGATTGAATCCTGTCTCCAAAAGCCGCCATCATCATACCTCCAAATCATTAGATTTTCTGTGTTCGCCGCGCTCCCGCCCATAGTTCATTATGTTTGTGGCGCTTCTATCCGCCCATCTTTGCAGCCCCTCCATGTCCTCGCGCCGAATAGCGAACTCGCGGTATTCCGAATACCACAACCCGCTCTTCACCGCGTCCATCTGCGAGAGTTTCTCCGCCCTCCCCGGCAACAGCCGGTACACCTCACAGTCGCCGCGTGCCAGCATTTCCTTTGCCGCCGTTTGCGATACGCGCAGCATGTCAATCTGCGGGTTCTGCGCGCTTTCCATATATGCCGTGTTCACCACCGCGAGAAACTCTTGTTCCGGCCGCGCTATATGCATGGCTTCAATGTCATCGTTCAAATGGCGCAGATGTTCCTGTACATCCGCCAGCGATTCATCCGTAAACACACGCCGCCACTCCCGCGCGCCGGATTTGTCAGCCAGGCTGGGCGTGTCCCATTCCTCCGGCTGAAAAAACCGCGTCGTACCATCGGGCATGGTAGCCTCCACGCTGACATAATGGACGCAATTCTCCAGAATATCCAGCTTGCGTGCGGCGGCGTCGATCCGCGCGACATCGCCGGTAACCTGCCCATGCACCTCGGTCAGATGGATGGCGAAAGCCTGCGTATCTGCCTTGTCCGCGTTATTCATCCACCGCTCAAAGGCGTCGCTCCCGTAACGGTAGGCATGCATCGTTTCCGTCAGGAATGCGCCGTTTTCGCTCATCAGGAGCAGGTAATCGGTGCTATACAGCTTGGCTAATGTCGCAACGTTGTATTCCATGTCACGGCTGAAATCACCGGCCACGGCGTGAAGCTGCGCCAGAAAGGACGGCACGTCCACCCCGGCCGCCATCATAGGCAGCGTGAAGATGCGGTGCACCAGCGGAATATCCTCTGGGCCGTAGTATACCGTTTGAAATTCTTTCTTTTCTGTTAAATATCCATGCGGAGTGAAAACGCCCTGTTCCCGTTC
>DOMW01000140.1 GCA_003510345.1 Clostridiales bacterium
TAACCTAACCTAACCTAACCGGAGCCTGCGCAGCAGGAACAGGAAACGCCGCCGCAGGCGGACGCCACCGCTCCCCCCGAACTGCCCGGCGTAGAAGAAACGCAGGCGAGCCCGCCTGTTGAACCGCCCCCTTCGCTGGAGCCGTCCGCTGAAAATACGCCCGCTTCGGATGTTCCCGCCGCGCCGGAAGAAGCACTGCCGGATACGCTTGCCGAAATATTGGAAATCGCAAAAACGGACGGCGCGCTGGCCGCCGCCATGTTGAACGAATATACGGATACGGCGATGTTTGAAGAGGGGACGAGGCAAGTCCTGCAATATTATTATACGGAAGAATATTATGGCCTGCTGGATGCGTTTTCCGGCGTGATAGACGCGCGCGCCGCGCAGATCCTTTGGGATTTTGCGACCGCGAAAGAAGAGCGCGACAAAGAGGGCGAGCTTGGCTATGCGCCGGGTGAGGTGATCGTCGCCTACCGTGAAAACGTCATGACGGCGCAAGCCGAAGCGGTTGTCGATGAACTGGACGGCGACGTGATAGAGGAAATCGACACACCTGCGGAAGGAATGGTGGATCTCGTAGAGATATCGCCGGAACAGACGGTATCGCGGGCGATCGAGGAATATGAGCAGGATCCGCGGGTAGAGTATGCGCAGCCCAACTTTATCTACACGGTTGCGGAAGCGGCGGCTGCCGGGCTGCCGGGGGTGCAGTCCACACCAAACGATCCTTACATAAACGGCGCGGGCGGAGGAACCGGGCAGTGGAATTTTGACATGCTGCGTATGTCCGGGGCGTGGGATATCGCGGATGGCGCGGGCACAGGCAAGGTGCGGGTAGCTGTGCTGGATACAGGCGTGGCGGCAACGCATGAGGATCTGGGCGCGAACCTAAACCGAAACCTCTGCGTGGACGCGACATTGCCAAGCCTGCCGCGCATTACGACAGATGGCGGCAACAATGGGGATGGCGGCTCTGCGGAGTACCACGGCACGCACGTTACCGGCATCATTGGCGCGACGGCCAACAACGGTATCGGCGTGGCAGGGCTGGCAGCCGGGGCAAGCAACCAGGCGGTTGAAGTGATGGTGGTAGATGTGTTCAAGGGTGAAAGCGCGTATTCTTCAGAGATCAGCCGGGGATTCAACTTTGCTCTTTCGAACGGGGCCAAGGTAGTCAATATGAGTTTGGGGTCGGCAATGGCCGCGAATGACTCGTTGTATGGGGTGGACGCTCTTTTGGTGAACAATATCAGCGCCGCAGCGGACCGGGGAACCGCCGTCGTACTCGCCGCCGGGAATGTCAGCAGTTCCTCGCGGTTCGGGGCGCGGGCGCCGTTCCGAAACTTTCCGGCGTCAGAGGCGGATTGCATCGCCGTGATCAGCACGGATCAATCGGGGGGCAGGTCGGGCGGTTCGGACCTTACCACAGGGTCAAATTACTATTACCGGAGCGCTTCCGACGCGCAGGCGCAAAACTATGTGGCGGCGCCTGGGAGCGCGATTGTAAGCACTGTGCCAAATGCGCACGGGAAGTACATGTATTTGAATGGGACGTCTATGGCGGCGCCTGCCGTGGCTTCGGTGATCGCCTTGATGTATTACGTGAACCCAAACCTTTCGGTACGGCAAATCAAAACGCTTCTGCAGCAGACATCAGCCAACGCGGGGGCCTACCAGCTGCAAACAGGCTGGGGAAACGTGAACGGTACAGCCGCAGTGCGCGCCGCAGTGGACGCTGTGCTTGGAAAACCGGTGGCGGCAGCAACGCAGCGGGATAACATAAGCGCCGCCATTTCGTGGGGGAGTGTCCCGGGCGCGCAATACTATGACGTTTACCGTTCTGAGGCGGCGGATGGCAGTTATATCCGCATGGAACGTTTGTATGGAACGACAAGTTATGTCGATTTAGCGGTCTCGCTCGGGCGTTCGTATTACTACAAAGTAACCGCGGGCGCGTCTGACAGCGCATCGGCGTCGTCCGATCCTACAGTGGTACGCATGGAGATGCGCGCTTATCCGAATACAGTGGAAGGATTTGTGCAGCGGATGTATGAGCTCGCACTGTCGCGCTACCCGGACGAAGGTGGCAGGGCGAATTGGATCAATCATCTCAAAAACGGCTGGCTTACCGGCAGCGAAGTGGTGACCGGGTTTTTTCTAAGCCAGGAGATGCAGAACAAGAACTTGAGTAACGAAGAATTTATTGACCTTGCGTATCACGCTATTTTAAACAGAAATGCCGACGCGCCAGGAAAGGCGAACTGGTTATCCTATCTCAATAACGGAGCCAGCCGTAAGTTCATATTGCAGGGGTTTACACAATCTATTGAATTTACAAACCTGTGTGCTATGTACGGCATTATAAAAGGACAGTATATATCGGACGAACCCCGGGATAAAAACGCCGACGTTACGGCATATGTACACAGGCTCTACAAACTGTGCCTGGACAGGGAGCCTGATATTGAAGGCATAAACAATTGGACTAATGCGTTGCTACAACATACGGTGAGCGGTACGCAAATCGCGGAAAGCTTTTTCCTGGGGCCGGAATTCACAGGTAAAAGAGTGTCAAATTCTGTTTATGTCGATAAATTATACCGGGTGATGATGAACCGGGAAGGGGAAGCCGCCGGAAAACAAAATTGGAACTTCGCCCTTAGCCAGGGTATGTCGCGCAGGGCGATCTTTTTGGGGTTTGCGGGGTCGCCGGAGTTCGGGCAACTCTGCGCTTCGTATGGGATAGACAGGGGGGTTGTTCCTGCGTATTGAGAAAGGCTTGAATTAAAAAGGTTTCATCAGTATAATATATGTCATATGTTTATTGTCGGGTAAAACGGGATGCGGGAGCCTCATGAAACTATAATACCGTGGAGGGTATGGAATGAAGACTGCTTTGATAACGGGCATCACAGGCCAGGATGGTTCTTATTTAGCGGAGTTGCTGCTGGAAAAGGGCTACAAAGTTTATGGGACGATGCGCCGCAAAAGTGTGGCGGATTATGGAAACGCCGAACACATCAAAGATAAACTGCACTTTATTTACGCGGATATGACGGATTGTGTCTCGCTGATCAACGCGATAAAAATCGCGATGCCGGACGAGGTATACAATTTGGCGGCGCAATCGTTTGTCGCGACTTCATGGGAGCAGCCACTCGCGACGGCGGATATTGACGCGGTCGGCGTGACCAATTTGCTCGAAGCAGTGCGGCTTGTGAAACCTGCCGCGCGTTTTTACCAGGCGTCTACGTCTGAGATGTTTGGCCTTGTGCAGGAAACGCCGCAGAGCGAAACTACCCCTTTTTATCCGAGAAGCCCCTACGGCGTGGCAAAGCTTTACGGGCACTGGATTACCAAAAATTACCGGGAGAGTTTTTCGCTGTATGCCTGTTCGGGTATCCTGTTTAACCATGAAAGCGAGCGGCGCGGCATTGAATTTGTGACAAGGAAGATTACCCATGCGGTCGCCCGCATCAAAAAAGGAAAGCAAAAGCTGGTAGAGCTGGGGAATATGGACGCCAAGCGTGACTGGGGGCATTCCAAAGATTATGTACGCGCGATGTGGCTTATGCTGCAACAGGAAAAACCGGATGATTATGTCATAGCGACCGGAGAGACCCGGACTGTGCGGGATTTTGTAAACGCGGCGTTTGCCGCGGTGGATATGGAGCTTGACTGGCATGGAACCGGCGCGGATGAATATGCTGCCGACAAAAAGACAGGGGATGTTGTGGTGAAGGTGAATCCACAGTTTTTCCGCCCGGCGGAAGTGGAGCTTTTATTAGGAAACCCCGGGAAAGCGGAAAGGGAACTGGGCTGGCAGCGGGAGATTGGGTTTGCCGAGCTTGTTTCCCGCATGGTAAAAAATGACATGGCGATCGTGTGATTGCCGGTGCGCGGATAGGAAGAATACGTGAAAGCGCTGATAACAGGGGCTCATGGTTTTGTGGGAAGATATCTCGCAGAGGAGCTTAGGTCAAATGGGTATGAGGTGTCGGGAACCGATATCAGGGGAGGCTGGACGCATGTGGATCTCCTGGATTTTGTTTGTGTAAAGAACTATATGCAAAGTGAGCGGCCTGGTATTATTTTCCATTTGGCCGGTCAGTCGGCTGTGGGGCTATCGTGGAAAGAACCGCAGATGACTTTTTCCATAAATGTAAACGCCACGCTCAATCTATTGGACGCGGCGAGGGAATTGCCCGCGCCCGCGCGGGTTTTGCTCATAGGCTCCGGCGACGAATATGGTAAGACGGATGGTGCGGCCCCTATAAAAGAGACGGCGCCGCTAAAGCCGGAAACGCCGTACGCGGTTTCAAAATGCGCACAGGAAGAAATGGCGCGGCTTTATACGCGCGCGTATGGTATGGATATTGTGTTGACCCGGTCATTTAACCACACGGGGCCGCAGCAGCGCAGGGGTTTTGTGGTTCCCGATTTTGCCTCGCAGATTGCCGCGATAGAAAAAGGGGGCGACCCAGTGCTGAAGGTGGGGAACCTTTCGGCCGAAAGGGATTTTTCGGATGTGCGGGATGTGGCGCGCGCATACCGGCTTTTGGCGGAAAAAGGCAGAACCGGGGAGATCTATAATGTGGGCGCGGGCAAGGCCTGCCGTATCCGGGATTTGCTCGATATCCTTTTGTCGTATGCGGGCAGGAAGATCGATGTGCGGCAAGACGCCGCGAAGATGCGGCCGGTAGATGTGCCGGTGATTGTAAGCGATATTACAAAGCTGCAAAAAGATACGGGGTTTGCGGCGGAATATACGATCGAAGAAACATTGCGGGATACTTTGGATTATTGGAGAAAGCAGAATGAGTCATAAGGGCGAGGCGGGAAATGATTTGCTGGCAAGGGAGATCCTGGGCTATATAGATCGTGACGGGTGCGCGCAGGTGCTATCGGCGGACAGGCCTTTTGAGACTTTTTCCGAACCGTCCGCGGTGTCTGAAGAAAACCGGAGGCCGGTGCGTTTTTTCACGGCCAGGCAAAGCCGCGCCGCGCTTGCAAAAGCGATGACGGACGGAAGAAAGCTTAAATATGATTTGCGCAGCATCCTGACGCACAGCGACTTTGATTTTCTTAATGAAGCGGTCAGGATATTGTTCTTCCGCGATCTACAGGAAAAGGATAAGCGTTTATTACAGCTTCTACTGCAAGGCGTACCGAAACAAGCCGTAGTTTATTTGCTTTGCGCCGATCCAGAATGGGATATGCGCTTTGGTATAAAGGATTTTGACGTATACGAAAAAGCGTATCTGCGCTATTTAAGGAAAGACCGTATATCCCGGATACCGGTGGTTAGCTACATTGTGGATATGGCGGTCATGCCGGTGCGGGCAAGGAAGGCGGAGCGGTATATCTTGCGGCAGGAAGCTGACAATATGCACCGTTGGGTAACCATAGCGGGGCAAATGGACCATCACCTGTGGGAGGAAAGCCTTAGGAACGAGCTATATGCCTCAAAACTGGCACAGGCGGAACAATGGATGGAAAAACACGAAAGCCAGACGGAAAAGTGGGTGAGCCAGACGAGCGAAATGTATTATGCGCAAAACGAGAAAATAGACCATGCGTATTATACGCAGATGGAAAAAATGCATATACAGGAACAAATGCAATTGCAGTTGCAGGCGCAAATGCAGGCACAGCAAGTGCAAATGCAGGACATGCAAGTGCAAACGCAGGACATGCTTATCAAACCGGCGGAGGAGGCGCATGCCCTGGCTGCACGGCGGTTTGACGAGGTGCTTAAGGAACAGGAGTGGTTAAAAAAGCAGCTTCGCGAATTGCGCGTGCAGGCGGAAGAATCGGTGCGCGACAAAACGGTCATAAGCACGCAGCCCGGCGGCGTAACCGTTGTGGATATGGAAGGTTTGCTGGTTGGGTTGCCGTCCGAGCAATGGCTGCTGGCTGCCAGCCTGTCCACAAACCGGCATCTTAAATGGGGCTCCGAGCGTTATATGCGGGAGTATATTGAGCGCGGTATGGTTGTAGCCGATATCGCGGCGGAATATGGCATATTCTCGTGCTTTGCGGCACGGCGGGTAGGGCCGGAGGGCCGGGTGCTGCTCTTTGAGGAAGATAAAACCAGATTGCAATACATTCACGATAATTTGTCATTGAACGGATTTCTGGGAAAGGAAAATATCGCGCTTTATGATGAAGTCCCGGGGAATAAAGGCAAAAAAAACCTGGATGCCGTCCTCGCCGGGCAGCGGGTCGATTTTATCCGCATTTCCGGGGCGGCGGATATCCCCTCCGTTTGGGCGGGCATGGCAAATACGCTTGCGGTAAGCTTGAATGTGAAGATCATGCTGGAGTTTTCCCCCACCTGCCTGAAAGAAAAGGGGCATGACGCGGCGGCGTTTTATGATAGGGTACGGGGAGAAGGATTTGAAATTTCCGAGCTTAGCGAACAGGGCGGCGAAACCGCGCCTGCCGTTAAGGAACGGATATTCGCAAAAGAAAGCGCGGTGCTATTGCTCAGGAGGGTGTGGCGGCAAGGCGGCGCGATAGGATGACGAAAGTGTCGGAGAAAAGTGTTGTGGTCGTAGGCGGCGGCGGCCATGCCCGTTCCGTTTTGGATATTGCGCTTTCGCTGCCGGGGCTTTCGTTGTTCGGATGTGTCAACCCGTTTGGCCGGGATGTGCTTGGCGTGCCCTGTAAAGGTACCGAGGACGACCTTGAAAAGATATACGCTATGGGGATACGCTACGCGTTTGTCGCCATTGGGGAAAACGCCGCAAGGAACGAGGTTTACGACCGGATTGTCGCAATGGGCTTTGAGCCAGTGACAATTGTCAGCCCATATGCCGTTGTATCGGAGCGGGCGGCGCTTGGCAAAGGCGTTTGTGTGATGCCGGGCGCGGTGATCCATGTCAACGCTGTGATTGGTGATAACTGTATTGTCAACACAAATTGCAGTATCGACCATGACTGCAAAATAGGAAAGAGCTGCCATATCGCGCCGGGCGTTTCCATGTCGGGCACCGTATGCGTGGGCGACGGGGCGCACATTGGAACCGGCGCTTCGGTAATCGATAATATTACGATCGGGGCGCGCAGTTATATCGGCGCTGGCGCGGCTGTTGTGAAAAATATTACAAACGATGTGCTGGCGGTTGGTGTGCCGGCAAGGGTGATAAAGTATTTTAAAAGTGAGGGAACAAAAAAGAATGGATAAGTTTATTCCGGTAGCTGTCCCCTGTTTGGCGGGGAATGAGAAGAAATATGTAAACGATTGCCTGGACACTACATGGATCTCTTCCAACGGAAAATATATCGGGGAATTTGAAAGCCGGTTTGCGGCGTATATAGGCACGCGGGAAGCGGTGGCGTGTTGCAATGGAACAGTGGCACTGCATTTGGCCCTTCTGGCATTGGGGATAAAAGAGGGCGACGAGGTGATCGTACCCTCCTTTACCTACATAGCGACGGCGAACGCGGTGCGCTATTGCGGGGCCACGCCCGTCTTTGCGGATAGCCTCGCGGACACGTGGAACATGGACCCCGCCGCCATTCGAAAAAAGATAACGCCCAAGACAAAAGCGATTATTCCCGTGCACCTGTACGGCAACCCGTGCGATATGGACGCCGTTATGGCGATTGCGAAAGAATACGGCTTGTTTGTAGTGGAAGACGCGGCGGAATGCCACGGCGCCATCTATGGCGGGCGAAAGGCCGGCGCGATAGGAACGATGGGCGTGTTCAGCTTTTTTGGAAATAAGATCATCACGACCGGAGAGGGCGGCATGATCGTTACGGACGACGCCGCGCTTGCGCAGAAAATGCGCCTTTATCGAGGGCAGGGGATGGATCCGAAAAAAAGATACTGGTTTGACATAATCGGCTACAATTACAGAATGACCAACATAGAGGCGGCATTAGGCCTTGCGCAGCTTGAGGGGATAGACCGGCAGATAGCCGCGCGCGGGCAAGTCGCGCAATGGTATATCGAAGAATTAGCTGATCTTTTTAAAGATGGCGTTCTTGTGTTCCAGAAAACGACGGCGAACGCGGAAAATGTGTGGTGGATGTTTTCTGTGCTGCTGACCGACCGGTGCGCCATATCCCGCGACGTCTTGATGGAAAAGATGCAGGCGGACGGTGTGGAAACAAGGCCGCTTTTTTATCCCATGCATGTGATGCCACCTTATCTTGACGAATCCGCCGGGTGCGAAGTGGCGGAGGATATCGCGGCGCGGGGGCTCAACCTGCCGACGCACGCGCTGCTTGCGCGCGGCGATGTGGCGTACATATGCAGCAAGCTCAGAAACTATATCAAGGTATGAATTTGGAGGCGGACAGGTGAAGGTGTTACTTGCCAAAACAACGGAGACAACTTACGCGGAGGCGCGTATTTGCGAGACATTACGGCAAAAGCTTATAGAATATGGGCATCAGGCGGACGTTGCCATATCGCCCGCCTGTTCTGACCCCGCGAATATGATGGAGCAAATTCTGGCGCAGCGGTGTTACCAGATAGCAAACGCCTGCGACAGCCTAGTGTGTTTTCGGTTTCCCACCTGGTTTTTCAATCATGCAAACAAGTATTTCTGGCTTACCGCCTACCAGCCTTTTTCAGCGCAGCCTTCATCGGATGAGCCAATGGTAAGCGATCCGTATTTATCGGAATACATAACGCGCGCCACGCGCGCCGCTATGGCGGAGGCGGAGAAAGTGTACGCCGCCACCGGGGAAAGCGTGCCGGAATGTATGAATGACGCCGGGGTGGAATTGCTATATGCGCCCCTGGCCGGGGAAACAGCGTACCGGTGCGATTCCTTCGGCGATACCATCTATTGCCACGCGCACGCCGCTTCCCTTCCTGATATCGATTTGGTCTTGCAGGCAATGCAACACACAAAGACGGGTGTGAAGGCGTTCATTGCGGGAATACCCAACGGCTCACAGGTAAAAGAGCATATCTGGAAGCGTATCGCGGAAGCGGGCCTGTCTAAAAAAGTGGGTGTGCAAGAGGAAACATTTACGGAAGAGAACCACATCGGCAACCTGTCGCGCTGCCTTGCGGTGCTTCCGGCGTTTTTGCCGTCCGGAACGGAGTTTCATTACGCCGTGCAGGAAGCGGGCTGCTGCAATAAACCGGTGATATCCTGCGCTTCACCCGACTGCGACTTGCTCCGGCATGAAAAAAGCGGATATTGGGCGGGGCGCGACCCAAAAGTACTGGCGCGTTTATTTGATACCCTGTTTGAAGATAAAGCACTCGCGGAGAAAATGGGAGCGGAAAACGGCAGGACGGTGCGCGGCCTTGGGCTTTCCTGGGAGTCTATAGTCGGGAGGTTTACGAATTGAGAATTGCCGTAGTGAACAGCATGGTACCCTTTGTTTACGGGGGCTCCGAATTTTTAATAGACAGTCTCGTGGAAAAGCTGAATGAATACGGGCACGACGCGCGGGCGGTGCTGCTTCCGGTTGCCTGGGCTTCGGCCGAGGAAATCGAGTACGGCATGATGGGTATGCGCCTGACAAAACTCGAGAATACGGACAAGATGATTGCGATCAAGTTCCCGGTGTATTATATCGAGCATCCCAACAAGACGCTGTGGATGGTACACCAGTTCAGGCAGGCTTATGACCTGGAGGGTACGGAATACAATTTTTTTACACAGGAACATGAACATCAAAAACTGAAGCGGGCGGTTATGCAATCGGATAACGCGAATTTTAAAAAGCTTAAGGGAAATATTTACGTCAATTCACAAGTGACGGCAGACCGGCTTAAAAAATTCAACGGGTTTGACGCCAAGGTGCTTTTCCCGCCGCTGATGGACGCGCGGCGGTTTTATTGTGATTCCTACGGGGATTACGCATTCTATGTGAGCCGGGTAAACCACATCAAGCGGCAGTATGTCGCGGTGGAGGCGATGCGCTATGTGAAGAGCGGCGTAAAGCTGCTTCTGGCGGGCAAGGGCGACATACCGGAAGAGGAAAATCGCATCCACAGAATGATAGAGGAATATGGGCTTTCCGGTAAAGTGACGTATCTCGACCGTTTTGTGTCGCAGCAGGAAAAAGCGGATTACCTTTCAAAAGCGTTGTGCGGCCTTTATCTGGCGTATGACGAGGACTCTTATGGATATGTGACGCTTGAATGTATGCACGCGAAAAAGCCTATGATCACGTTTACGGATTCGGGCGGTACAGATGTGGTGGTGCATAACGACCGCACGGGGTATATGGTGGAACCCACGCCGGAGGCGCTTGCGGAAGCGCTGGACAATATGTATGAAAACCGAAAGAAAACGATTGAAATGGGTGAGAATTGTATGCCGCTTTTAGAGGAGCTGGGCATTACCTGGGAAAATGTGATTGGGAGCTTGACGAAATGAAGATAGCATGGTTTACGCCATTTGGAATAAAAAGCGCCATAGGGGCCTACAGCAAGCATGCGGCGGAAGCGCTCGCGCAGTATGAGGGCGCCGTGGTCGACCTGTTTGTGGAAAAACAGGATAAAATGCACGAGACAACGCTGCGGAAGATTTTTTTCAAGGACTATGAAGATGTGGAAGATTTACTCCCTTCCTATGACGCGGTGATTTATAACATGGGGAATTATGCGCCGTTCCATGCCGCGATCTACGATGTGCTGCTGGCGTATCCCGGGATCGTAATCTCCCATGATGTGAGCATGGCGGAGTTTATGCTGGGTTATTGTAATCGGCAGGATCCCGCGATGTTTGGAAGGTTACTCGGGCGCCTGTATGGCCAGGAAGCCGCTGTCCGTATCCTGTATGATATCGGTTCCCGGGCTGCGGTATATAAAGTCGATTTTCTGAAGTACAATATGCAGGAATTTGTACTGCGGACCGCAAAAGGGGTGGTTGTGCACTCCCGTTACCACGCGCGTGTATTGGAAGAAAAGCGCCTTCGCCCTGTAGCAGTGATCCCGCTGATAGAGATGTGTGACGTTGTGGGGGGGGGCGATGGGGAAAGCCCGATTCCGGCGGGGCGCGTCAGTGTGCTTACGGTCGGCCAGGCAAACTGGAACAAAATGTCGCTGGAAGTTATGGAGGCGATCGGGAAAAACCGGTTTTTGCGGGAAAATATTTGCTACTATGTCGTGGGGGCTACAAACGATAGCTTTTACCTGGATAGGTTGTTCCGGTTGCATGAAAAGCTAAAGCTTGAAGACTGTGTTAAGCTGATAGGCTATGTTGACTACCAGACATTAAACAGGTATTATAGCAACGTGGATATGATCTGCAATTTACGGTATCCGGCTTTTGAAGGTGGCTCCGCCAGCTTGCAGGAAGCACTTCTGCGGGGAAAACCCACACTGGTTTTAGATACCGGGCTGTACCACGGCTTGCCGGACGACTGTGTTGTTAAGGTCAGCGTAGCCGATATGGAAAAAGAATTACCGGATAAGCTTACGGCGCTTGTGAAAAACGCGCAGTACCGTGAGGAGCTCGGCACAAGGGGCCGGGCATTCGCGCAGGAATATTACGATAAACAGAAGTATGCCAAAAAGATGATTGCGTTTATAGAAGAGGTGGCGCGGCCGGATCTTAAAACAGCTCCGCTGCGGCGGCTTCTTGAAAAAGTACGCGTGGAGCTGAAAGAAACAGGGATGAATACCACCCTTGGCGAACCGCGCTTGCAGGTGGTAGATGGTATCGGCCGCGATATAGAATACTTGTTTGATATCGATACTATGCCAAAACGCGGCGATAGCAAAAAGAATGAGGATATGAATGAATAACCTGAAAGACTTGTGGAACTACCGCATGATGATCGGCAGTTTGGTAAAAAAAGAACTGATTGCGCGCTATAAAGGCTCGGTGCTTGGGTTTTTGTGGACGTTTATCAATCCGCTGTTTCAACTGATCATCTACACGGTTTTGTTTTCTGTGATTATGCGGTCGGGCATCGATAACTACGCTATGTTTCTGTTTGTGGGCCTTGTGCCGTGGCTTTTTTGCGCTACATCGCTCACGACGGGCTCTATGAGCGTGGTCATGTCGGCAGGGCTGGTGCAAAAAATATATTTCCCGCGTATGGTGCTACCCATTGTTTCCGTTACGGCAAATTTTGTAAACATGCTGCTCTCCTTTGTGATTGTGTTCATTGCTCTTATCGCGACGGGGGTAGGCATCGCGCCTGTAGCGGCGATGCTGCCCGTGGTAATGATCATAGAATATTTCTTTGTGCTGGGGCTGGTACTTATCTTTTCCGGGTTGGCGGTCTATTTCCGTGACCTTGAGCATATACTGGGCATTGTAACCATGGCATGGATGTACCTGACGCCCATTTTGTATACAGTCGATATGGTGCCCCCCGCTTTACAGACGTTTATGAAATATAACCCTATGACCGGGGTGATCCTTTCTTATAGGAATGTGTTATACTATCAGACAATGCCGGAGTTTGACATGCTTTTGCTTACAGTCGTTTATGCCGCTATTTTTATGGTGGTGGGCTATTTTGTATTTCAGCGTCTGCAACGGAAGTTTGCCGAAGAGCTTTGATTCTTGGAGATATAATGTAAATGGATATTATTGAAGTGAAAAATGTAACCAAACGGTTTAAATCTTATGCGGATAAAGCCGTAACCTTGAAAGAAAAAGCAATTTTTAAAAAACGGCGCAAATTTGCCGAGCGGGAAGTTTTAAAGAATATCAATGTCTCTATATCAAATGGCGAGGTTGTGGGCCTCATTGGTGAGAACGGATGCGGCAAAAGCACCCTTTTAAAGCTTTTAACGGGTATTATGTACCCGGAGGAAGGAACGATCACCGTTGATGGGCGTGTTTCCAGCTTAATCGAGCTGGGGGCGGGGTTTCACCCCGATATGTCCGGGCGGGACAACGTATATACAAACGCAGCTATTTTCGGCCTTTCAAAAAAGGAAACGGACAAGCGGTTTCAGGATATATTGGATTTTTCGGAATTGCATGAATTTATCGACAATCCGGTGCGCACCTATTCCTCCGGTATGTATATGCGCCTCGCATTTTCCGTGGCGATCAATGTGGATGCCGATATCCTGCTGATCGACGAAATACTGGCGGTGGGCGACGCGAATTTTAAAGCAAAATGTTTCAACAAACTTGACTCCTTAAAGGCGCAAGGCAAAACGATCGTGATCGTCACGCATGATATCGGTACGGTAGAGCGGTTTTGTACGCGCGCGCTGTGGCTCAATAACGGCAGGATCGCCAAAAGTGGCGACCGGTACCGTGTGGTCGAGGCATACCTCGCGTACATGGCGGAAAAACGTGAACGGTTGTTTGATAACGGTAAAGATTTTGACAAGGACGATGTGTTCCTGGCCTATAACTATCTTCTGCAAAGATTGCCGGACAGTGAGGAAACTGTGAACAACGCCTGTAACATATTCCGAAACAGGCAGGAACTTGCGGAATCGATTATAGAATCGGCCGAGTTTGCGGAAAGGGCGGAAAATAACGATTTTAAAGGCGTGTCCACAGAAAGGGCCTTCCGGGAATTTGAAGCGTATCGCTATACAAAACGGCACGAAGCACAAGCGGAAGAAGCGAGAACCGAAAGCGGTGACGAGTTTTCGGATGAGATCGTCGGCGAAACGGAAACGCATATGCGGTTTGGCAATGGAAAAGCGGTGATACTGGATGCCGCGTTTTTGAGCGCAGGCGAAAACAGCGCGGACACCTTGCGCGGCGGGCAACAGGCGACACTTAAAATAGATTACAAAATAAACGAAAAAGTGCAACATTACATATTTGGGTTTGATATTTTCACTGTGGATGACATTCATTGCTATGGGACAAGCATGAATGCGGACGGCTATATCTTTACATCCGCAAAAGAACAGGGCAGCGTGTACTGCGCCTTAAAAGATATGAACCTGGCGCCGGGGGAATATTTCCTGAATGTTTTTGTGCTCGATAATGCGCACAACCCGCTTGATTATATCAAAAGATACCGTACATTCTATGTGACGGGTGAAGAGAAATCCACCGGTATTGTGACATTCCGGCATGAGTGGTCGGTAAACTGAGAAAGGCGGCATATACCATGACGGATAGCCAGAGAATCATTTATGAAAAACTGCGACTGGCGAGGAAGGAAGAAATCCGCATAAGCCGCGAATACGAAGCGCGTTTTGAGGATGTAGACAAGTTGATTCAATCGGCGCAACATGACGTAGGCTTTCATTATGAGACGCCTATCACTTCCAAAAAACGAGGCGTTGGAAAAATCATCGTGGCGTATAAAAAGTTTATCCGAAAGAGCATCGCGTTCATCATGGGGCCGATTTTGGCGGAGCAAACCGAGAAAAACAAACGTTTTTACAAGATTTTGCATCACTTATCCGAAATACAGCGCATGATGAAAAAAGACATGGAACAGGAGACAGCCCGGGTAAAAAACGAGCTGCGGCGGCTGGACGGAATGCTAAAGCAAAAGAGTAATGACATAAAAAGCGGTGCTTTGGAGAATAGGGAATGAATATCGCGATCGATATACAGCCGCTGGTTTCCGTATCGAAAGTACGGGGAATCGGCACGTATACAAAAGGGCTTTTAAACGCGTTGTTCCGGCTGGATACAAAAAACAGGTATTTTCTGTTTAACATGTTCGTGGAAGAAGAACTAGGTGATATCATAAAATATGGAGACAATGTGAGCCACCATTATTTCCATATGGGTAAAAAAGCCTGCCTGCTGGAACACAAGGATTATGCAAAAGATGCTTCCGATGAAGAATATGAGGCGTTGATCTGCGCACTGTACCAGCGCTTTATCCGGGAAAACCAGATAGAGATCTTCTTTATTACCACTACACTTGATTACTGGTGCAGTTACAAGAGAGAGTGGTTTTCTGGTGCGTGCGTCGTTGCCATGGTATATGATGTGATCCCGTTGCTTTTTTCGGATATCTACCTGACTACCGGCGCCGCAAAGGAGTATTATGCCGACGCGATCGAGTTTTGGAAAAGCGCAGACAAGCTTCTGGCCATTTCGCAGTCTGTGAAAGACGACCTTGTGGAGTATCTGGGGATCGATCCCGCAAAGATTGACGTTATCTACTCAGGGTATGATACCAGTTTCGCGGAAGGCCAATACACAGAAGAAGAAAAAAAGGCGCTTTACAAAAAATTCGGTATCAACAAGAAATACCTGCTGTTTCCGACCGCGCCGGACTACCGAAAAAACCTTTTGCCCACGCTGGAAGCGTTTGAGGCGCTTCCCGGAAACCTGAAGTCGGCGTATCAGTTTGTCGTTACCGGCTGGATCGATGACCCTTTATATTATCCGCTTATGAAACGGCTGGAAGAACAAGGCATGCAAAGCCGTATCAAAATTACGCGGTATGTGTCGCATCATGAATTGATGATATTTTATAAAAATGCGTCCCTCCTCGTCTTCCCTTCACTGTACGAAGGGTTTGGCCTGCCGGTCATGGAAGCTTTTTCCTGCGGATTGAACGCTGTTACATCAAACAATTCCAGTTTGGGGGAAATAGCGGCGGGCGCGGCTGTGCTGGTAGACCCATACTCTGTGCAAAGCATTACCGAGGGTGTGGAAAAAGCGCTTTGCGGTTTTGATTTCTCCGTATTCGAGCGCGCAAAAAATGAGCGGCTTAAACAGTTTACCTGGGAAAACACGGCACGCGCGGCGTTGCCCGCGCTTACGGAAAGAAAACCTGCCCCGCGCGCCCAAAAACGCAAGCTAGCGTATTTCGCGCCGATGGGCACGCGTAACCTTTTCCTCAGGCAAAGCTACGCCGATTTGATGGAGGCGCTTTCTCTTTACTATGACGTCCATGTGTTTTGTGAGGATACCGCTGCCCTGCCGGAAGGGATACGGGCGCATCCGGCGGGCGCGTTCCAGTCGTATGCGTCACAGTTTGAAGAGCGATTATATCACGTTTCGGACGAGCCGGACAGCATGTACCTGTTGCCTTGGCTTGCCGCGTACCCCGGAACGGTTGTGCTGCATGACGCGCATATCCATCAAAGCGCGTACCGTTATTTTGTGGAGCAGAAAGACGACAGGCAGGCATATTATGGGTTGCTGCGGCGTGAGCTTAAAAACGCGAGGGAAATCATAGCTATGATGGAAAGTGGCCCGGAAGCGGCGGATAAAGTCATACGGGAACTTCCGCTTACCGGGTTTATCACAGCGGGTGCGAAAAAACTGGTGGTAAACAGCATTGCCCTGCGCAATGAGCTCATGGAGGAAGATCTCGGCGGGCTGCGGCTTTACGCGGTCCCCTATCAGAGGGCGGAACACGCCACCGCAGACGGGAACAGCCAGAAGCTTGTTTATGCCGTGGCGGGACTGACGTGTATAGAAGGCCTGTATCCCGTTCTTTGTGCACTCGCCCATCCTTTTTTTGCGGATGGCGCGCTTGCAGCGGCTCTTAGCGGCGACATCACGGAGGAAGCGGTGCTTCAAGCCGCAAAAGAGTGTGGTTTTGTCGGTGCGATTACGTTTGTGGGGCCGGATGCGCACAACCGTTACGTGGAAACGGCGGATGTGTGCGTCGTTTTGCCGAGTGTGGATCTGCGTGCGCATGCCGGGTGGTTTTTTGAATTGCTTGCGCGGGCAAAAAGTGTGGTATCGCTCGACGGCAGTGCGCGCGGCCTTGCGGATGAAAGCTGTCTCTCCATCATAGATTATAACGATCAGGCCTATCATTTGCGCGTAGAGCTTGAGCGGTTGTTGGCCGATGAAAAAACGACCGCATACCTGCATGGAAACCTGCGGCGTTTTCTTGACGCGAAAAGAGAATGCTGCCGCATTGCCGGTTTTGTATCGCAACCACTGCGCCCTGTTTTGACAGAGGCGCTCATCCGGCGTATTTACCTGCGCGACCTTTGGCCGCGCGGTTATACGGAAAAAGACGAGCTTGCAAAAATCGCGGTAACGCTGGATTATATTCAGAACGGAACGGCGGCGGATGTGCGGAGCCTCATGGATAAGACCTATTGTGGGGATGTCGCGGAAAACGAAACGGAAACAAAGGTGCCGACTTGAAAAAAATTTGTTTTGTCGTGCAGCGGTATGGGCGCGAAGTGAACGGCGGCGCGGAATACCTGTGCAAACTTTACGCCGAACAGCTGGCCGGTTATTATGACGTAACGGTGCTCACAAGCTGCGCTGTCGATTACCTCACGTGGGAAAATGAATACCCGCCGGGCGAGCAAACGGTGGACGGCATTAAAGTGATCCGGTATCCCTCGGTTTTACAGCGTGATATGTATACGTTTGTGCCAAATATGCAGCGCTATTACGCCAAAGACGACAAGGATTTTTACGACGACTTTATCTGGATGGAGGAAAATGGCCCCGTCTGTCCCGATATCTTTCGTTATATTAGGGAACATAAGCAGGAATATGACGTTTTTATCTTTGTATGTTACTTATATTACCCCACAACATTTTGCATGGGCGAGGTCGCCGAAAAAGCGATCCTCATTCCGACCGCGCATGACGAGCAGCCCATTCATGAATGTGAGATGTTTCAGGCCATATTCAGCGCGCCCGCCGGAATCATTTTCCTGACGGATGAAGAACGGCAGCTTGTGCACAAAAAATTCAATAACGCCCATATTCCCAGCGTGACCACCGGCTCGGGCATTACGCCACCCGATGAGGAGCTGGTTGACGCGCATACGGAAATATTCCACAAAAACGGTTTGGAAAAAACAGATCCGTACATTGTCTACATCGGCAGGATAGAGCAGGGAAAATCCTGTGGCCTTTTGTTTGACAGCTTTTTAGAGTACAAGGCAAAGTATGGCGACAAGCTGAAGCTGGTTCTTGCGGGTAAAACGAGCGAACATCTTTTGATCCCGGAGCACAGCGACATCGTATATGCGGGGTTTGTCAGCGAAGAAGAAAAATTCGCGCTGGTGAAAAACGCGGATGTACTGGTGCTTCCCTCACAAAATGAAAGCCTCAGCTTGGTGGTTTTGGAAGCAATGACCATGGGGGTTCCCGTTATTGTAAACGCAAATTGTGAAGTGCTGAAAGGCCATATTGACAAAAGCGGCGGCGGCCTGTATTTTTATGACCAGCGTGAGCTTACCCTTGCGATCCGCCATCTGGTGGCGCACAGCGAAGCCCGCGCGGCGCTGGGGGAACGCGGAAAGGCTTATATGGATCGGACTTATTCATGGGATACAATCATTGGGAAGATACAAGAACTGATCGAAAAGGTGTGCGCTTATGCCTAAGAAAAAACTGTGCCTTGTGTGCGCGAGTTACGGATACCATTTTTCAGACGGTGCGGAGCAGCTTGCCGCGGCATACGCGCGCCTGCTTGCGCCCTGCTATGATGTTTCCATACTGACGACAACTACGCACTTTGCGCACCAGTCGGAAAATTCCTTTATGCCGGGCGACTATATGTGGGAAGGGATACCGGTATACCGGTGTTATGTGCAAGAAGCAAAACAAGACCGCGCGGCGCTTTATGCCGATGTGCTGCAAAACCCTTATCACGATATGAAAGCAGCGGCGCTCTTCCTGCGCGCGGTTGGCCCGTATTCGCCCGACCTGCTGCAGTACCTTATAGATTACAGAAGTAAATATGACGCGTTTCTGTTTTTTGGCTGGCGGCATTACCACGCAACCGGCGGGCTTCCGCTCGTGGCTGGCAAGTCTGTTTTGATCCCCTGTGCCGACGCGGACGAATTGCTTATGAAATGTAACTATTTCCGCTACCTGCTCCACATGCCGCGGGCGATCGTGTACCAATCGGAGGAAGAACGGGAATGGGTACAGGGATATTTCCATAACAAAAAAGTGAAAAGCAGCGTTGTGGGCTACGGCGCACCGCAGGAAACGCCACCGCCGCTTTCCCCAAAGACATGCTATAAATACGCGCTTAACGCCCCGTACATCGTTGGGCATGTTTACGGCGAAGAGGACTGCGCGGCGCTGCTGGCGCATTTTTCCGTGCACAAACAACAGTGTCCGGTTGCCTTAAAGTTGTTGCTTTTGGGTGGCGCTTGTGCCGATATCCCTTTCACGGCCGATGTGACATACGCCGGGCGCATAGAGGAAACAGGGGAGGTGCTAGCGGGCGCGCGGGCCTTTGTTTCGGCATTCGGGGCGGCGCGGCAGGACAACATGGCGATTGACGCGATGCAGGCGGGGACGCCGCTTCTTTTGTGCGCCCGTTCCCCATTCTATAAACGGCTGGCCAGCGAAAGCGGCGCGGGGCTTACTTTTGAGACGGCGGAAGAATTCAGGGGTGCGCTTAATAAAATTTTATTGGAAAAAGATGCGGCGGATTCCTTTTCCGCAAACGGCCGCGCTTATGCCCGGGAAAATAATGACTGGGCGCGCAGCCTGCCTGAAATAAGGAAGCTGCTTGACGGCGTATGCGGTAAGACGCTATAGGGGGAGTGGCCTGCTTGCATTGTTTTGTATTCGGGTCGGCAGTCGCGGCACATTGCTTGATGCCCATCGGAATCGTCGGGCGCATTCCCACTTCCTCTATTTCCCCCGTCTGGCGCGCGGGCGGGCGGCGAAGAATGATT
>DOMW01000099.1 GCA_003510345.1 Clostridiales bacterium
CAGACTTTTTTTCACAGGGCCGTTGTATGCCTTTGCGCCGGGCGTCTCTCTTTTTCCTCTATTTTCCCCCGGTCGGCGCGCGGGCGGCTCACCATCACCTTTCCCGCGCGCAGCGCGGGAAAGGATGAACCCATCAACATAAGAAGTCTGTACCGCCCGGCGAGCCAACATCTTCACTGGCGATTACCAGAACTTTTTTTCCACGCACAAAATGTCCGTTCCCACGATAGATACTCCCTGTACAACAAATCACAAAAAAACGCAGGATTGTTTCCAAATCCCGCGTTTTTACCTGTAAAAGGGGGTCACCCTTCTTTTTTAAACGCTACGTCGCCATTATCCACATACATCTTCACCTTGTCGCCGATCTGTATCTTGCCCGAAAGGATCTCTTCCGAAAGCTTGTCTTCCACAGTCTGCTGTATCATCCTTCTGAGCGGCCGCGCGCCGTAAGTATCGCTCATGCCGTCCTTCGTCATCAGCTTTGCCGCGTCCTGCGTATACGAAAGGTCGATATCCCGCTCCCGCAGGCGCTTTGTCACGCTCGTAAGCATCAGCTCGGCGATTTGCTGCGTGTCTTCTTCAGTGAGCTTGTGGAACACGATGATGTCGTCGATCCTGTTTAAGAATTCCGGGCGGAACGTGTGCTTCAACGCCTCCATCATTTTGTCCTTCATGTCGTCATACTGCGATTCGCTCTTGCCTTTTTCCGAGCCAAACCCTATTTTGTTCGCGGCGATATCCGACGCGCCCACGTTGGACGTCATGATGATAACGGTATTTTTAAAGTCTACCGTGCGGCCTTTGCCGTCCGTCAGCCTGCCGTCTTCCAGCACTTGCAGCAATATGTTGAACACATCCGGATGCGCTTTTTCGATCTCATCCAGCAGCACCACCGAGTACGGCCGGGTCCGCACCGCCTGCGTAAGCTGGCCGCCCTCTTCATATCCCACATAACCGGGAGGCGAGCCGATCATTTTGGAGACCGCGTGCTTTTCCATATATTCGGACATATCCATGCGGATCATCGCGCTCTCGTCGCCAAACATAGCGGCCGCGAGCGCCTTTGTGAGCTCTGTCTTACCCACGCCCGTAGGGCCTAAGAACACAAACGAACCGATGGGCCTGTTCGGGTCTTTTAAGCCTGCCCGCGCGCGCCGAATGGCCTTGGAAACGGCCTTCACCGCCTCGTCCTGCCCGATCACGCGCTCGTGCAGCATCTCTTCAAGGTGCAGCAGCTTTTGGCTTTCGTCTTCCGTCAGCTTGCTCACCGGCACATGCGTCCAACTCGAAACGATCTGCGCGATATCCTCTTCGGTCACATAGCCCGTCTGTTTGGCCGTCTCCTTCTGCCACTGCTCCCTGTGCTCCTCCATTTCTTTTTTTACTTTCGCTTCCTCGTCACGAAGCTGCGCCGCGCGTTCATATTGCTGGTGGTTTACGGCCTGGTCTTTTTCCTGGCCGATCTTTTCCATCTTCTCCTCCAGGTCTTTTAAGTCCGGCGGCGAAGTAAACATATTGATGCGCACTTTGCTGGCCGCTTCGTCTATCAGGTCGATCGCCTTATCCGGCAGGAACCTGTCCATGATATACCGTGTGGAAAGGTCTACCGCCGCCTTTAACGCTTCGTCGGTGATCTGTACCTTGTGGTGCGCTTCGTACCTGTCCCTCAGCCCTTCCAGTATCTCCAGCGCTTCCTCCTGCGACGGCTCGCCCACGTTCACCGGCTGGAACCTGCGCGCAAGCGCCGCGTCTTTTTCAATATGCTTACGGTACTCGTCCATCGTTGTTGCGCCGATCACTTGCATCTCGCCGCGCGCCAGCATGGGTTTTAATATGTTTGCCGCGTCCATCGCGCCTTCCGCCGCCCCCGCGCCGATCAGCGTGTGCAGCTCGTCGATAAACAGTATCACATTGCCGTCTTTTTTCAGCTCGTCCAGCGCGTCCTTTAAGCGTTCCTCAAACTCGCCCCTGAATTTAGAGCCGGCCAGCATACCCGCAAGGTCGAGCATGACCACACGCTTGCCCTTCAGCATGTCCGGCATCCTGCCGTCGATGATGCGTTGCGCGAGGCCTTCCGCAATCGCGGATTTACCCACGCCCGGCTCGCCGATCAGCACCGGGTTGTTTTTCGTCCGGCGGATCAATATCTGTATAATACGCTCGACTTCTTCCGACCTGCCGATCACAGGGTCGAGCCTGCCTTCCTTTGCCGCTTTTGTGAGGTCTACCCCAAACTTATCCAGTTTAGGCGTATCCGATTTGGATTTTTTCTCTCCCTTCGTGCTATTATCACCTAAAGCCAGCACCTCTTCCTGCATCGCGCCAAGATCCGCGCCGAGGTCCCGCAGCAGGCGGTAGCCCATGCTTTCACGTTCATTGATCACGGCAAGCAGCATGTGCTCCACGCCAATATAACCGTGATCGAGCTGCCGCGCAATCGCCACGCTCATCTCCAGTATCTTTTTCGTCCGGGGCGTATAGCCCATGGTCTGCCCGCCGACATAAGAACGGCTGGCCGCCACGGATTCGATATATTCCATTGTTTTTTCTTCGTCAATCCCCTGCTTTTCCAGCACTTCGGCGGCAGGGCCGCCTTCCAGAATAAGCCCCATCAGAAGATGCTCCGTGCCGATGTATCTTTCTCCCATAGTCGCGGCAACCCGCGCCGCTTCGTTTATGGCATCCTGTGCGCCCGAAGTAAATCTTGACATGTTATTCATCCCATACACCTCTTAAATTCCGATGCCGCGCGCGCCTCTTTGGGCACACGCCGCAAACCTGATTTCTTTCCTCTTATACTTTAAACTTTTTGTACTACCGTAAAACAAGCAGAATGATTCGCTGCCGCGTCCTCACAAAGCCTGCGCCGCCCGCCTTTTTCCCGCATGGCCCGTTTTTCCGGTTCATGCGGGGGGCAGGGGTTAGCTGCCCGTCAGCTCTTTTTCCATCGCGTAGATCTTATCCCGCAGTTCGGCCGCTTTTTCAAATTCCTGCGCTTCCACCGCTTTCTTGAGCTGCTTTTTTAGTCCTTCCAGCGTTTCCGTATCCTCCCGTTTTGCTTCGATGTGTGGGATCGTCAGCCCCAACGCTTCCATGTCCCTGTCGCCATAAAGGCCGCCCACATTGCCGCGCATCGCGTTTACCATCGCCATTTCGCGCATCCCTTCAAACATATTGCCCATATTGCCGAATCCGCCCATCCCGCCAAACAGGTTGTTTGTTTCAAGCCCCGCGCATTCGCTGCAAAGATTCTGCTCGTACACAGCGCCATTTATATACTTTGAAACGTGTACATTCGCTTCGTTCTTTTTACATTTATCACACAACATTTTCATTTCCTCCTCACTCATAATAAG
>DOMW01000163.1 GCA_003510345.1 Clostridiales bacterium
GTCCACGCCACCCGCACCGCCTACGCCGTCCCGGCCGCCAAGATATGAAAAAGTGACGGGCACGCGCGTCGAGCGGCACAAAAAGAAATATTGAGACATTGCCCCCCGGCTGCTGTAAATCCGGGGGGTATATTTTTTGGTTATGTTTGTATATTCATCCCGCAGGGGAACCATTCGCCCGGTAATTCCGCGTTGTTCAGCGGGCGGTTGAGTGGTACAATGGAAGCGAAATGGAAAAAGACGGAAGCGGGGTATGGTTCCGGTCGTGCATATAAAAACATGGACGGATAAATTGATTTATCGCTTTTTTGAAGCGCCCAAGGGGCTGGATTTTGCCTGCAACTATTACCCATATGAAAAAGGGTCCGACCATATGTGGTATGAGCGGACGACAAAGAAGCACCTTTCCATGCTCTTTTCGCGCTTTGCGGATAAATCGCTGCCCGTTCTTGATATCGGATGCGGAAAAGGCTTTGTGTTGTACTGGCTTAATAAACTGGGGTTTTCCCGGGTGGACGGCATTGAATGCGACCAGGCAATGGTAGCGGTGGCGAACAGAAACCTTGCGGTTGCGGGACTTGCGGATCAGTCAAAAGTGTTTCATGTGGACGCGCGCGCGTTTTCGGGATACGACGATTATCAGGTCATTTACATGTTCCACCCGTTTAAGGAACGTATTATGCGGGATGTGGTCAAGCGGTTGGAGGAAAGCCTTACGCGTGCACCACGGCAGTTTGTCGTGGTGTATTTTTACCCCGTGGAGCACCGGGTTTTTGATGAGTCCGATCTGTTTTTACTGCGGGAAAAGCATGTGATGTATTTTATCAATACGGTGATGGACGCCTATTATTATGAGTTTGACCCTGCGCATACGGCGCGGCGCGGCGGAAGGTTCCGCGACTTGCTGGAAAGGGAGATGCAAGAGGGGAATGCGAAATAGCTGCCGCCATACCGATAGATATTTGTTCTAAGCAGGCAATGTCCGCTAAAGAAAGTTAGCCGCCCAGCTTGAGCACGATATCTTTATAAAGCTCCACGGCGTGTTCCGGCCAGTGGTCTACCATAGACTGTGCGTCCGCTTTTGTATAAACGATCACGTTGATTTCAAATATTATTTCGCTTTTTTGCAGTACGCGCAGGGTGACCCTATACTCATTATCGGCTAGTTTTAAGTATTCTCCGGTAAGCTGTGATTCTTTCAGCAGCGAAGGTTTGTTTTGTTTGAGGTATAACGCTATGGCGTTGCGCAGCGACAGTTTGATATCTTCCGCAAGCACGGCAATGATATCCGCACCTTTTGGCGTGATACGGTACGCGACGCCATGCGGTTTGGTATTTTTAAGGATGTGGCCGTTTTGCGTAAGCTCAAACAGGCATTCCACCAGGTCAAAGTAACCGACAACCTTGAGTTCGCTAAAAATACGCATGATCTGGAGTTCGGAAAGCTCCATTTCGCCCTGTTGCAATAAATAGAGCACAAGCAGCTTGTTTTGCGCCATTGTTGCTTTTGGTTTTACAGCCATAGTAGTCATCCTTGTCAGCACAATATTGTGTTCTCATTGTAGCATAAAAACAGCGATGCGCCAATGACCGGGCCAGCGATTGCTTATGGAATATATTTGGCGGCGCGGCACGCGGGAAGAAGGGGCGAGCGGATGCGTTTTTGGATTTTCAGTCTTTACAACAAGCGAAGAATATGGTATTATACCCATACAGATAGCACTTTATTGTGCAAATCCTGGGGTGTGCGTAACGCTTTGATTTTAAACCCACATTCTAGTTACGGGAGTCTGGTGTCTGCCGCTTGTGTGCACGCCTGCTACGAGCAGGAAGCCTGAGAGTTGCAGCAGGGCGCCCACCTGCCGAGAGGCGGGTATTAGAATACAAAGCATACGGCACTTTGGGTTTTTTTATGGGGATATTAGCCGAATGGTGTAACGGTAACACTAACGACTCTGACTCGTTCATTTAAGGTTCGAATCCTTATTCGGCTGCCAGACGTAAAACCCGCTGCATTTCGTAAAGGAATGTGCGGGTTTTTTATGCTCAGATGGACAAATCGGGGGATTTTTAAAAAAGAAAAATGCCCTCTTAAGAAAGGGGTGGGATCATAAGAGGGCAACGACCCAATGTATCGGGTCAAAATTGGTTGGAGTGAGGCTCAAACCAATATATTTTATTAATAAACAGGGAAAGAAGTTTTAATCAGCTTCGGTAAAAGAAATTATAATTCGTACTATAAAGTGAAAATACGGTAAAATAGAAGAACCCTCTTGTGAGGGTCCTTCAAAAAGGGGTTGGAAGTATATTCTATATGCAGTATCTCTACCGCAAGACCAGAATAACAGTAAAATATGAACGGGGCATGACCAAATAAAAAACAAATTGTAAAATACAGGAACACAGAAAAAACGCGTTGCCCTTTCAAAAGGGGCATGATAAAATTGTGTTATAAAAAATATAACAAAGGGGATGTATTGAGATGATATTGGTGAATACGGAAAAAATACCCGGCAGGGAATACGAGGTGCTAAGCCTGGTGAAGGGCGGCACTGTGCAGGCCAAGCATTTTGGCAGAGATTTTATGGCGGGCATGAAAAATCTGGTGGGCGGCGAGATCACCGGGTATACGGAGATGTTAAGCGAAGCGCGTGAGATCGCCATCAACCGTATGATAACGGACGCGCAGAATATGGGCGCGGACGCAATCGTGTGCGTGCGGTTCGCTTCTTCGCAGATCATGGATGGCGCGGCGGAGATCGTTGCGTACGGCACGGCGGTAAAATTTAAATAGAAAACGCTGTCTGGATATATGTGGTTTTCCGCTCTAAGTCGGAAGGGCGGTCTATTTTGTATCCTCTTCTTCGGGCGGGTCAACAGAAAGGCGCGACGCCCTCATCGCGTGCGGCGCCAAATAAAACGACCCGCACACCACAAGCAGGCCCTTTTTTTGTTCCGCGATTTTCCGCGCATAGCTAAACGCGTGCGCCGGGTCTTCCACCGCCTGCGCGTTATCAAAATATTGTGCCAGTTCTTTTGCGGGAAGGCCGCGTTTTTTGTCTGCGCAGGTGCAGACGACGGTATTTGCGAAAGACCGCACTTCGTCCGCGCACGCGCGCACGTCTTTATCCGCCATCATGGCAAGCAGGACGGTGCGGTTTTTTTGGCTGAAATGCCGGTTTACCGTGGCGGCGAGTTCTCGGAAGGAGGCCTCGTTGTGCGCCGCGTCGATGAGCACGTTGTCCGCATACTGCGCCCGGGCGGGGATATAAGATTGACCAAGCCCGGAAAGGATGTCCTCGGCGGGGATGCCCAGTTCATGCGCCGCAATGGCCGCCACGCAGGCGTTTTGCACTTGCGCCGGTGAAATGGAGCGGATGGCGGCGCGCGTAAGGTGCATATCCCGGTAGCGGAAATCAAAAACCTGCCCGCCGGTATCCGCGCTGTGTACACGGATCGATTTTTCATCAAGCAGTATCAAATGCGCGTTAAGCCGCTCGCATGTTTTTTTGACCACGTCCATTGCTTCTTTGGGCTGCGGATGGGAGACGACCGTTCCGCCCCATGTGATGATGCCGCACTTTTCCCGCGCGATCTTTTGCAGCGTGTTCCCAAGGTGTTCCGTGTGGTCAAAGCTAATGGGCGTAATGATCTGCAGTCGGGAATCGATGACGTTCGTCTGGTCTTTTCGCCCGCCCAGCCCCGTTTCGACCACGGCATATTCCACATTGTTATCGGCAAACCACGCGAGCGCCATGCGCGTCCACACGCCAAAGAAATGTTCGCCCGCGTCCCTGCGCGCAAGCTTTAAGTAGGCTTCGTAATCCTGCGCGGATATGGTTTGCCCGTTGATACGAAACCGCTCCCTCGGGGAAAAAATATGCGGAGACGTAAAAAGCCCGCAGCGGTGGTGAATGGAGAGGATATCCGCCAGATACTGCGCGGTGGAGCCTTTTGCGTTTGTGCCGGCGAGATGAATGTATTCCATAAGGGTTACTTCATATCCTCCAGGTAACGGAGCCGCTCGGCCAGTTTTTCCTTCAGGCCGGTGTACTTCTCCAGTTTTTCGCGTTCTTCACGCACCAACGCCTCGGGCGCTTTGTCCATAAACCCGCTATTGTTCAGTTTGCCTTGCGCGCGCGCGATTTCGCTGTCCACCTGTTTACTCTCCTTTTGCAGCCGCGCGATCTCCTGCCCGATATCGATCAGCTCGGCAAGCGGAAGGAACGCCTCGCCGATGGGGCATACGACGGAAACCATGTTCTTGGGGATGCCGTCCTTGGAACCGATCAGTTCGATGTTGTCTGTATAGGCGAGTTTTTTGATGTAGCCTTCACAGGCGCGAATGGCGCCTTCATTTTGCGTGAGGATGGTTATATTTGTGCGCACGCTGGGCGGCACGTTCATTTCCGCGCGCTGCGCCCGGACGGCGCGGATCAGCTCCATCACTTCCGCCATCTGCGCCGCGCCCTGCTCAAAGCCGGTGTATTCTACGTTGGGCCAGCTTGAGAGCATCACCGTTTCCTCCGCGCCGGGCAGGGAGGTGTAAATTTCCTCTGTGATAAACGGCATGAGCGGGTGCAGCAGCTTGAGTATGGTTTGGAGCACATAAAGCAGCACGCCGGTGGTCGCCGCTTTTATGCCCGCGTCCTCACCATACAGGCGGGGCTTTGCCATCTCGATGTACCAGTCGCAAAACTCGTTCCACGCGAAGTCGTAGACGCGCTGGGCGGCGAGGCCAAGCTCCATTTTATCTATCGCTTCTGTGATCTCGCGTATGGCGGCGTTCAGGCCGCATACAATCCACTGATCCGCGATATCCAGCTTTGCCGGGTCGATTTTTTCCGGGGCGCCCCCGCTGTTCATCAACACGAAGCGGGAAGCGTTCCATATTTTGTTGGCGAAGTTGCGCGCCGCCTCCACTTTTTTTGTGTAGAAACGCATGTCGTTACCCGGGCTTACGCCCATGGCGAGCGAAAAACGCAGCGCGTCCGCGCCGTATTCGGCGATGACTTCCAACGGGTCCACACCGTTATCAAGCGATTTGGACATTTTCCGCCCCTGCCCGTCGCGCACGATGCCGTGTATGTGCACGGTGCGGAAGGGCACGTCGCCCATCATTTCCATACCGAATACGATCATGCGCGCCACCCAGAAGAAAATGATGTCGTAGGCCGTCACCAGCACGCTGGTGGGGTAGAAAAACTTGAGTTCGGGCGTTTCATCCGGCCAGCCCAACGTGGAAAAGGGCCACAGCCCGGAAGAGAACCAGGTATCGAGCACATCTTCATCCTGCGAAAAGGCCGTACAGCCGCATGCGCAAGCGGCGGGCTGCTCCAGCTCCACCACCATTTTACCGCAATCCCGGCACGTGTAGGCGGGGATGCGGTGGCCCCACCANNGAGATGCACCAGTCGCGGATGTTATACATCCAGTTGAAGTAGGTTTTCGCGTACCGTTCGGGCACGAATTTGATGCGCCCGTCCTCTACTGCCTCAATCGCGGGCTGCGCAAGCTCTTTCATTTTCACAAACCATTGTTTGGAGATGATCGGCTCGATCGTCGTGCCGCATCGGTAACACTGGCCCACGTTGTGCGCGTGGTCTTCCGTTTTTACGAGCAGGCCGGGCGCGGTCAGGTCTTCTATGATTTTCGCGCGCGCGCCTTCACGGGAAAGCCCGGCGTAAGCGCCGCCCAGCTCGTTTATTGTGCCTGTGTCGTCCATCACGCGCGGCATGGGCAGGTTGTGGCGCAGTCCGACCTCGTAGTCGTTCGGGTCGTGCGCGGGGGTGATCTTCACGGCGCCCGTACCAAACTCCATATCCACATATTCGTCCGCTATGACGGGGATTTTCCTGTCCATCAGCGGCAGTATTACATTTTTGCCGACAAGGCCGCCGTAGCGGCTGTCGTTTGGGTTGACGGCCACCGCCGTATCGCCCAGCATGGTTTCCGGGCGGGTCGTCGCCACAACAACGCCCTCGCCGCCATTCTCGGCGGGGTAGCGTATGTGCCACAGGTGGGAGGCTTTTTCCGCATATTCCACCTCGGCGTCCGAAAGCGCGGTGAGGCAAGAGGGGCACCAGTTTATGATACGGTCGCCCTGATAAATGAGGCCTTTATCATACAGCTTTTTAAAGGCGACGCGCACGGCGCGGGACAGGCCCTCGTCCATTGTAAAGCGTTCGCGCTGCCAGTCGAGTGAGGAACCGAGTTTTTTGAGCTGCTCGGAAATACGCCCGCCGTATTGTTCTTTCCACGCCCATGCGCGCTCAAGGAATTTTTCACGCCCCACGTCATTTTTTGTGAGGCCTTCCTGCGCCATCGCGTCCACGATCCGAACTTCGGTCGCGATGCTGGCGTGGTCCATGCCCGGCATCCAAAGCGCGGCATATCCTTGCATACGCTTTGTACGGATTAGGGCATCCTGTATCATATTATCGAGCGCATGACCCATGTGAAGCTGCCCGGTAATATTGGGCGGCGGGATGACGATGGTGTAAGGCTTTTTAGATTCATCTGCCGTGGCGTGGAAATATCCTTTTTCCATCCAGTGCCGGTAAATGCGGTCTTCCGTCTGGTTTGGGTCGTAGGTTTTGCTCAGTTCTTTTGCCATTCAGGGTTCCTCCAATGATACGGTCTATAGAAACATAATGCAGGCAAAGCCCGCGATAACGGCGGCAAGGCCGATACATTTCACGATCAGGTTCGCGTGCGCCGCCCGCATACGCTTTGAGAGCTTCGCGGAAAGGAACGTAACGGGCGCGCCTATGGCGATAAGCGCGAGGCCGGCGACCCCCGCCGGGGTAATCGTTTCGAAAAAGCCCACTGGTATTCCTCCGTTCCGCCGCGGCGTGTTTCATACAATTATAGCGTGGAAGCGTTTTTTTTTCAACCGTAGGGAACATAGGGAAGTGGCCCATCGGCGCGCGGTCACTCCGTATTCCCGCGTACAGCGTATAAAAAACGAACCCCTTGCCGCCAGATTTTATCTTTTGGCAAGGGATCCGGATTCCTTTAGTTCATTCTTTTACGCAAAGGGGCTATCTTTCTTCGCTGCCCTGCCTTTTGGTTTTTCTCCACATCACAACCCCTGCAATCGCCGCGCCTGATATTGCCAGCACCGCCAACCACAGGCCGAGGTTGCTCTCATCGGCCGTCTTCGGCGATATNNCGCTTATGTACACCGGCGGCGCTGCCGTCGCTGTGGAAGTTGGCGTTGGTGTTGCGGTTGGCGCCGCTGCCGCTGATGCAAGCCTGAAGTGCGGCGTCAGTGCTACGTCGCCATTCGGCATGGGGAATGTCGCGCTTGGGTTGTGCACGTCGCTCAGGTTCGCTGTGCCCTTGTCCACCGACCAATGGTCAAACACATAGCCGGGGTTCGGCGTGGCGTGCAGTTGGATGGGTTCGCCCACTTCGCCGATATTCCTGTCCGCGTGGCCTGTGCCGTTCGGCGCGGTGCCCACTGTAATCGTGTGGTGTCCGGGCGCTTCCGGCCCGGGCGCTTTATGGAAATGCGGTGTTACCGTCACCGGCCCGTTCGGCATGGGGAACGTGGCGTTCGGGTCTGTTGTCTTGTTCAGTTTTGCGTCGCCTTTGTCCACCGTCCAGTAGTCGAACACATAACCCGGCTCGGGCGTGGCTGTAAGCGTCACCGTTTCGCCTGTTTCAGCTATCGTTTTGTTCGCGTGGCCCGAACCGCCCGGACTTGTGCCCACTGTAATCGCGCTGTGATTCGGGGGCTGCACATTGGGCGCGGGTACCGCGTGGTAATGCGCCGTAAGCGTCACCGGCCCGTTCGGCATGGTGAATGTGGCTTTGGGGTCGGTTAGGCTGCTCAGCTTCACGTTGGGGTTATCCACCGTCCAGTTGTCAAATATATAACCGGGGCTGGGCGTTGCTGTAAGCGTCACTGCTTCGCCGGGGAGTGCGGTAGTCCTGTTCGCGCTCTGCGTGCCGCCGGTGCCTGTCACGGAAATATTGTTGTACACCGGGCCGTCCTGGTCGATGTCGTAGTTGTTGTAGCCCTGTGTGGCCGGGCTTGTCCAGTGCGTGCCCTTAACCACCCATTGATATGCGGATTCCGCTTCCGGCCTGGTTTCGCGCCCTGTCATTTTCTGCGCCTTGTTGCCCGAGAATATAAACGGGGCAGCTACAGATACCTGCGCTAATCTGGATTGAATTTTCTCGTCAAGCCAACCGGTGTATACACCGCCGCCGTTTTTGGCCGCCGTATTGTTGGAAACACTTCCTTCTTGCAGATCGGCTCCCGAAAAACCCCAAATCCCCAGGCCGGCCATCCCTATGCCGCCGCCGTTTACGCCCGCGGTATTGTTCGATATGGTGCTGGTGCTGCCGCGCATCGTCACCGAGGCGCCCTGAAGCCATATACCGCCGCCGCTGCCGTCGGCTCTGTTGTTTGCAACGGTGACTTTATCCACGAAGTATAACTTGGCGGCATCATACAGCTTAACGCCGCCGCCGTTGCCTGCTGCCGTATTTCCCGTGATAGCCACGTTATTCAGATACACTTCAACATGACTTGTCATAGCCATTCCGCCACCTGGGTTGTCCGATACTGTGAAATTCATCATATCCCGCAAGACGCCGGAACCCAAAGACATGGAGGTGGCACCATCAATATAGAGCGCCGCGGAATCAATGTTTTCCGTCGTGTTTTTGGTGATAAGCCCACCGGTAATCGTATTGACGTTCGTATTGGTTCCGCTTGTGGACATGTAAATGCCCCCGGCCTTCGCGGCCCTGTTTTCCGATACCGTAGCGCCCGGGCGCATAGTAAACCCGTTTCTGGAAGCAACGCCGCCGCCGCCGTTTGTGGCGTTTGCCGCCGCCGTGTTTTTCGTGATCAGCGACCCGTTCAGCAATGTCACATTGCCGTAGCTGTCTATGCCGCCGGCGCCGTTATCAACAAGCCCGAGTATCTCTCTTACGCGCCCGCGGCTGTTTTGAATGGTCGCGCCATTGCCCATAAAAAGGTTGTCCTCTTTCTTGCCCACAAAAACGCCGCCGCCTGTGCCGCCGCCGTCCAGTGTAATGCCTTGCAGCGTAAGCGTAACGGGGGGGGCGCCGTACTGGGCGTTTGTTTTAAAGTGCCGCTCGGACACTGTCATCGTAATAGGCGTTGCGGGGCTGGAACTGGTGATCGTAACGTTCTTATTTATCTGTATCGTTCTGTCGATTGTTCCCAGCGTCGCGGGGTTTAACGTCACGGTATCGCCCGCGGCTACACTGGCGCTGTCAAGGTATGCCTGCAAGCCTGCCCATGTGCCGGTGTAGTTTAGTGACGCCATAGGCATAACGGGAAGGGCGAGCGCCTGCGCGGTGGTTATGGCCGCGCCTTCGCC
>DOMW01000147.1:0-1817 GCA_003510345.1 Clostridiales bacterium
GAGATAAAAGAGCGGAAGGGTTCTATTCGTGTACGATGGTCTTGGCAGGGAACGATCCCTGACTAAAACCATCGGAGGAAAATGAAATGGAATCCGGAAAAATCAATGACTTTGCCATGAGGGCGGTAGGCGCGGTTATCGCGATGGGTGTAAGCCCGCGCACTGCGTGGGAAGAGTACGCAAATGTGTTTGAACCGATTGCGGTAATGCACAAAACACGCGGCAGAGAATATTTCGAACGCGGGATCGTGGATGAATTCCTCCTTGAAGTCAGCGGGCGTTTTGACCGCGGAGAAATTGGATGGGCCCATTACCGTCGGCTAAAGCGAGGGACAGAGCGCCTTCTTGAATTTTATGAAACAGGTAAAATGGAATGGGCCTGCCCCGGAAAAGTCTCCAAGTTCAAACTGAACGCATATTACGAAGAGATCATAAAGAACTTTGTATCTTCGTCGAATTTCCACCCTAATACGCAAGGCGACGTTATCTGGGTATCGCGCAAATACTTCTCATGGCTTCTCGGTGAGGGGCACGAGAACTTAAGCCGCGCAGGCGTGGACGAGGTTCAACGCTTCATGACCTATTGCTCACACCACATGACTTTCGGCAGCGTTCACAATACAAAACTGTACCTGAAGCGGCTGTACGGCTATTTGGCAGCCTGTGGACTGAGCGAAAGCGCATACGAAGAATTATTGTCTTTCAGCGTAATCCGTGGCAGCAGGATTTTCCCGGCTGCTTCACTGAGGGACGTCGCCGCGATTTTAGATCAGGTTGACCGTAGGGCGCCTATCGGGAAACGTGATTACGCTATTATTCTGCTTGGCGCGGTAACGGGGTTGCGGGCGATCGATATAGCTCGGCTGAAACTTTCGGATATGGACTGGCGGCGTGGTGAGATCAGGCTTGTTCAGGCTAAAACCGGCAAGTCTCTCGCGCTGCCGCTAACACGGGATGTGGGTGAAGCGATCCGCGATTATATCCTGCATGGACGGCCGCACACGATTGCGGAGGAGATCTTTTTACGAGATCACAGGCCATATCAGGGTTTCCGAAGCGCTTGCTCAATCGGAAATATGTATGACGTCTACCGGGAGAAAGCCGGCCTGCCCCGGAACGCGTTCGACGGAAACGGCTTTCATTCTTTGCGGCGCGGGCTCGGCAAGAACCTTGTCACGTCGCGAATCCCGGTCACTATGGTCGCACAGATATTCGGCGATGAGGACATTGATTCAACGAAGGAATATATCGCGCTGGACAGCGTCCACCTTAAAGAATGCGCCCTGCCTTTTACTGGAATTGAACCGAAAGGGGGCGCCGACGATGAGTGAATTCGGAAGTGTATTCGCGCCAGCGCTTGAAGCAATGCTAAATTACCGCGCAGCGCTTGGGTTTTCGAGAACGACATATGAAGCGAAGCTGCGCGGCTTTGATCGATATTGCTCGGAATGCGGCTTGAGCGAAGCGTCCTTGACTGAAGGCTTGGTTTGGCGATGGCTTGAAAAGCAGGCTGCGCAAAAACGTCCCGGCATGAGCGATACGGCGGCCGCCGTGCGCCTGTTCGGGAAATATCTTTCCGCAGTCGGGCAAAACGCTTATATATTGCCTGATGGAATGTTTGCAAGAACAAAGGCGGCCGCTCCTTACATTTTTACGGATACCGAGCTTGCGTCGCTGTTCTTCGCGGCGGATCATCTCCCGGATTCGGCGGGGATATCCAGAGTGATTGCGCCCGTGTTGTTCCGGCTGATTTATACATGCGGACTCAGGCCTAATGAGGGGCGGGAGTTGCAGAGGCGAAACATTAACTTCGATAC
>DOMW01000147.1:1846-2759 GCA_003510345.1 Clostridiales bacterium
ATTTTTCCAGACGGTATGACCAGCACATTAATCATACGGCGGACGGTTTCTTTTTTTCTGCAAATGACGAAGCTCCCCTTACAAGCAGGCGTATGGGCGATTTGTTTAATGACTGCTGGCAACGGGCGAATCCACAAGTAAAATCACTGCCACGGGTACGGGTTTATGATCTTCGGCACCGATTTGCGTCTGCCGTGCTGAATCGCTGGCTGGATGAAGGTGAAGACCTCAATGCCATGCTGCCATACCTCAGCGCATACATGGGACACGGCAGCCTGTCCGAAACCGCGTATTATATTCATATCCTACCGGAAAATCTCGTTAAATCCGCTGGGATCGACTGGATCGCCTTCGACGGTCTGATACCGGAGGTGCTAGAATGAACGCGATAACGGATGAGCTCCTTTTCAAATTGATCCATGACTTTTTCAAAGTCTATTTAACGCGGCAGAGACAATGCAGCGCGCATACAATCAAATCTTATAGAGATGCGCTTGTGTCGTTTCTGGATTTCGTAAAGCAACGAAAAGGAGTTGAGTTTCACGAAATAACTTTCGATATGGTCGATAGTAAGATGCTCGCGGGTTATCTTGATAGCGTCGAGGAAAAAGGCTGCGGCGTCTCAACCCGCAATCACCGCCGCAGCTGTATCCGTGCATTCTACAAATATGCGGCGAAAATGGAACCCGTGGCTGTAATCCATTGTAAAGATATCTATAAGGTTCCCAAGAAGAATTCCACAAAGCCCGAAATCATATCGTACATGAGCGAGGCCGCTGTTAAGGCGGTCTTGGCGCAGCCAGATACCACCACAGCCAAAGGCTTGCGCGACCAGTTCCTTATGATACTGCTCTATGATACAGGCGCGCGGATTCAGGAAATTATGGATATTAAGTAACCGCTGATTAATCGC
>DOMW01000147.1:2845-3176 GCA_003510345.1 Clostridiales bacterium
CGTTTTCTTTTTTATGTTTCCCGGAACGGCAGAGACAATAAAATGCACCACGATACTGCGCGGAGATTCATTCGTGATTATGGCGCCGCCGCAAAAGAGCGTTGCAATGATGTGCCGAACAATGTTCACCCACATCTCTTGCGACNNNNATTTCACAATGGCTGGGACACGCAAAGCTGGAAACAACGCTGATCTATGCCCGTGCCGATACTGAAAAGAAACGTGCAGCGATTGAAAAGGCATCCGATCCGGATGGGCCGTTGAAAGGCCATCTGGACACGCAACGCTATACGGTCGCGGATGAAGAAATCTTGAAACGCCTCTACGGCTT
>DOMW01000188.1:0-2185 GCA_003510345.1 Clostridiales bacterium
AACCCCAAAGCAACGCCAAAGCTTCAGAGAAATGCCCTAATAAGGGAGTTTTTAGAACCGTAAGTTCTGAACCGCCGGAGGCATATAATGCGCCGCAGGCTCCTTGACCCATGAGGAATACCCAAAAGCAAACACAAGATATTTGCACAACACAATAGGATATGGGTTCATATTTGGACGGAAATGACTAACCAGACATATACAAACCTTGCCTACCTGCCGCCCGCAAAAGGTTCAAAAAAACGCGGGGCTTGCATTGTTCAATGGTTGCCTCGGAATGGCGCTCACCCAAGCGGAAAAATCTTTCTGCCAAACTCCCCGTTTATTATCTGACCCATCGCCGAGTAGATTGCGGAGGCGCCACAGAAAACACCCTCGATCCCCGCGATCGTTTTAACAAGGGAACTGCCGATGAAATCACCTATGCTAAGCAGCAGGAACAATATAGTGAGCGAGCCAAACACAACCATTGTCGCGCGGTTGTGTTTTAATGTGCCGATAAACATGAAAAATGTGAAAATACCCCACAGCAGCAGGTAAAAACCCATGGATTTCTCATCCGCTGCGGCGATCCCGCCCGTTGGGTTGACCCAAATAAAGATGAGCGACCACCAGAACAATCCATACGCAGTAAAGGCGGTGCCGCCAAATGTATTGCCCTGCCTAAGCTCAAAAATACCCGCGATGACCTGCGCCAAGCCGCCCATGGCAAACCCCATGGCCACGATAACTGCGGAAAGCTCAATGACGCCCGCGTTGTGCAGGTTCAGCAGAATTGTCGTCATGCCAAACCCCAGCAGGCCCAGCGGCCCCGGGTTCGATTTTACCTGTTCACTCATAGAATATGCTACCCCCTAAAACAGTTCCATTTATATAAAATTTATTATACTCATTCCACCCGGCAACCGCAACAGTTAATACCCTTTACTCCCGCCCGGCAGGCACGCCCTCTTCCAGCAGCACCGCCTGCACAAGATAGCGCTGTTGCTTTTGGCTTTCCACACAGGTAGAGAGCGTCAGCAGCACATCGTCTGTTGTAAGGGAAACGCCGCTGCCGTTGCCGCCCGCGCTTTGCCCACCCACCGTTACAGTTTCAAGAAAGGCCTCATAATAGGCGTTATCGGTATAATTGGCTTTATAATGCAGGTTGCGGTCGTCCGTACTATAGGCCGCTACGATTTCGAACGTCCTCCTCCCCTCGGGTGTATACAGGTAGACCAAACGGTTTTCCTCAAAGAAACCGGCGTCCTCAAATTGATGCAGACTGGCGAACATGCTGCCGTCCTGCATGTTGTGCCCATAAATTACGATATGTCGTTCGGTGAGCATAGGGTCATTTTCCGGCGCGAGGTAAATAGTGCCGTTCTTATCCGGCTGTTTATCAAACCCGCGGGTCAGGTAATAATGATCTGACGTTGCGGCAAAGCTGTCGTATACCACGGGATAATCGACAGACGTGCCCGGCACATGAAGCCAGCAGACCGTGTCCTCATTTTCCGCAAGCAGCGAAACGAAATCGATCTGCCGGATGGGTTCCTCCGGCTTTGGCGTAACGGTGGCGGAAGCGGACGGCGGTGAAGAAGGGGAGGGTGCAGGCGTGGGTGTACTTGTGGGCGCAGGAGAAGCCGGGGCGTTCTGCGCGGCGCGCAAAGCGTCGTAGGAATTTTGCAAGCTTTGCCCAGCCAACGCCAATAGCACCGCTAGCACGATCAAAAGCAATATGATAAGTACAAAGATTACAGTATTTTTACCGGAAGGTCTCATTTGCCCGGATCGCTGTTTTTTTTCTGCCAAAGTAGCGTACCGCCTGACTGTTTTGTTCGGTAGTAGTATTTCGTTCATTGTAGCAGTGTACGGATAAAGCGTCAAGAAAAGCAAGCGCTGATTCAAGCGGGTTCGTGTCCCCGACGACTAGGAATGTCCGCCCAAATACGAACCCATAGTTTACTGCGCAAATATCTTGCGGTTATTTTTGGGTATTCCTTTTGGGTCAAGGAGCCTGCGGCGTATTCTATGCCTCCGGCGGTTCAGAACCTACGGTTCTAAAAACTCTTTTAAAGGCAAAGGCGCAAAAGCGCGAACAACCGTGAAATATTATGTCTTGTAACACATAAATGCACTTCATTGATTTTGTATTCTGGTCTGCATTGCTGAACCGCATACCTTCCCGGATTACTAAGGTCGC
>DOMW01000188.1:2224-7853 GCA_003510345.1 Clostridiales bacterium
GACGCCCAGCGGCAGCGTCATAGCTATTCACGGTGAAAAATGTTACCGTTTTATGGGCAGTGTAGGTGTGGGTTCAAATCCCGCATTCCTAGCCGGGGCATAGACAACCTTGGTTGAAGCGCTGCCCTCCGAAGAGCCTAAAAGACGCGCATCTTGCTTGAAATTAATTTTGCTCAAACCTATTTGCCCGGCGTCAAGTTAACTTGCTCTAATCGTTTGTGTGCAGCGCGCGGTATATTTCCTCCGCCACATTTTGCGGTACGCCCTTTACCTGTTTTAATTCATCAAGGCCGGCTTCCTTTATCTTTTTCAAGCTGCCGAAATGCCGCAGCAAAATGCGCTTTCTGTTTTCGCCCACGCCGCCGATTGTATCAAGCTCGCTTTTTTTCAGCCGCTTTTCCCTGAGCTTTCTGTGATACCCCACGGCAAATCGGTGCGCTTCGTCGCGTATGCCGGTCACAAGGCGAAATTCCGGGCTGTTCCGCTTGAGCAAAATGCTTTCCGCCCGGTTCGGCAGGAAAATCTCCTCTTCTTTTTTGGCGAGCGAGCAAATGGGCAGCTCGTCGCACCCTACCGAGGCGAGTGCGTCCACCGCCGCCGAAAGCTGGCCTTTTCCGCCGTCTATGATGATAAGCCCGGGCAGGGGCAAAAACGCCTCGTCGCCCGAAAGGCCGCGCAGCAGGCGGCGGGTGAGCGTTTCATTCATAGAGGCGAAATCGTTTGCGCCCTCTACTGTCTTGATCTTAAATGTCCGGTATTTCTTCCGGTCGGGTTTGCCGCCGGTGAACACCACCATCGAAGAGACGTTATCTGTGCCTTGCGTGTTGGAAATATCGTAGCATTCGATGCGCGCCAGCTCCCCGCCGACGCCGAGCGCGGCCGCAAGGTTGCCCGCCGCAAGCTCGCGCTGTTTTTGCGCGCCCTCTTTTATTTTCACCGCGTCGCCCGCGTTTTTGCGCGCAAGCTCCTGCAATTTTTTGTTGTCGCCGCGCTTTGCTTCGGAAATTATGACCTTTGCCCCCCGCTTTTCGGAAAGCCACTCCATCAAAAGGGGCGCGCCCTGCGGGCCGGGGGCCGCGTAGATATGCCGCGGCACACCGCTTTTATCCATATAATATTGCTCCAGAAAACTGCCCATGATCTCCGCCCTGTCTTCCCCGCTGAAATCCATCGTGTACTTGCGCGCGTAGCAAAGCTTGCCGTCGCGGAACAGGAACGCCTGCACGATGGCTGTTTCTTTGCCCGTTTCAAGGGCGAACACGTCTTTATCGTCCAGGTTGGGGAACCCGGCCCGCTGCTTTTCGCGGATGCGGCCGATCAGCTTTATGCGGTCGCGCAGGCTGGCCGCAAGCTCGTAATTCATGTCCGCCGCCGCTACTTGCATCTGTTTTTCCAGTTCTTTGCCGAGTGTACCTTTATCGCCGGAGATCACGCGGACGACCTCTTTTACGATATCCATGTATTCCCGCTCGCTCACATTACCGCAGCACGGGCCGCAGCACCGGCCCATTTCATAATTCAGGCAGGGGCGCTCGCTGCGTTCTTTTGCCCGCGCGACGTCCTTTTTGCAGCTTCTGAGCGGGTAGAGCCGGTAGATATCGTCCAGCACGTCCTTAATGATATGCGCCGCGATAAACGGCCCGTAATACTTCGCCCCGTCTTTTTTTACACTGCGCACGACCTCCACCCGGGGATACGGCTCGGCAAGGTCGATACGGATATACGGGAACTGCTTGTCGTCCTTGAGCATAATGTTGTAATACGGGCGGTATTGCTTAACGAGGTTGCATTCGAGTATCAGCGCCTCAAGCTCGGTATCCGTGATAATGTATTCAAAATCATCCACGCGCGCCACCATGGCCGCCACTTTAGGGAGCTGCGTTTCATTCGTAAAATACTGGCGCACGCGGTTTTTTAAAACGCGCGCCTTGCCCACGTAAATGACCTCGCCTTCGGCGTCGCGCATGATGTACACGCCGGGCGTCGTGGGAAGCGTTTTGATTTTCTTTGCCACGTTGTCCGTCATGCTCAGTATCCCAGCTCCACCGCTTTTTCGATGACCTGCCCCGCGAGCGGGGTGGCGTGCGCCGAGCCGAAGCCAGCGCCCTCCAAAATCACGGCGATGGCGAGCGGGTGCGCGGGGTCGGCATAGCCCACAAACCACGAATGGTTTTTCACTTGCCCGTCTTCCACATATTCCGCCGTGCCCGTTTTGCCGTTCATGACCGCCGCGCCGATATCCGCGCTGGTGGCCGTGCCACTCTCAACCGTATCGCGCATAAACCCCGCGAGGGTTGCCGCCGTGCCGCCGTCCATTATGCTTTTATATTGGGTGGGCGCGTAATTGTAGATGCTGTCTTCGCCGTAGCGCACGTCGAGCAATGTGTTTGGCTGCATGACAACGCCGCCGTTCGCCACACCGGCGGAAATCAACATGTTGTGCATAGGCGTCACAAGGTCGGTGTACTGGCCGATGCCCGCCCAGGCAAGGTCGCCGTCATTTCCGGGCTGCTCGAACCTGCTCTCGAGCATGTTGAAATCCGGGAATTTAAACGCTGTGTTGTAGGCAAACTGCCGCGCCGTGTTCAGCATGTTGGCATTTCCGAGTTCTTCCGAAAGATAGGCGTAGTAGACGTTGCACGAACGCGTAAAAGCGGAGGTTAAATCCACATGCCCGTGCCCGCCCTCGGTGGGGCAGGTCACCCTTTGCCCGTCTATTATGGCGCTGCCCGTGCAGTCGGTCTCAAATCCTGTCACGCCGTTTTCTATCGCCGCCGCCGTCGTCAGTATTTTCATCGTGGAACCGGGGGGGTAGCGGCCCTGCGTCACCCGGTTTAAGTATTCCGACCCTTCCTCGTCTTCCTCGGTAATCTCTTTCAATGTATTCGGGTCGAACGTGGGCGCGCTCACACTGGCGAGTATTTCGCCCGTTTGGTAATTCATCACCACCACCGCGCCGTGGTGTTCCATATTGTTGTAGATATAACGGCAAAGCGCCGCGTCTACCGTCAGCGTAATATCCGCGCCCTTGCCGCCCGTCTCAAGCTTATCGAGTATGCCTTTATCCAGGCCGTAGAGGTATTTGGCAAAATAGTTTTCCGCGCCCAGTGATTTGCCGTATACGTCGCCCACGATGTGCGAAACGGCGCGCCGCGTGTCGCCGTCTTCGGCGTACCTGCGCTCGTCGCCCACGGAATGGGCCAGCAGTATACCGTTCCGGTCGTAGATACTGCCCGCGTCCGCGATATTGCGCGCCGCCGATATACGCGGGTTGTACGCGGTGGAAAACCACTCGTCGCCATACGTCGCCATAGAATAGGTGAGGTAGCCGCCCAGCGCGGCGAACATACAGATAAAGACGGCCAGCATACCCTGCATGTGCCTGTTGATGTTGCGTTTCTTTTTCATTCCACACCGCCTCCCATCTCCCGGAGTTCCGCTTCGTCCAGCTCACCGTTTTTCTGCGCAACGCCCTCTATAATCCCGAGCAGCATCATCGAAGAGATCATCGAGCTGCCGCCCAGGCTGACGAACGGCATAGTGATGCCTGTCAACGGGATGAGGTTGATAACGCCGCCTATGATGATGAAGCTTTGCAGTGCCAGCATACAGGTGGAACCGAACACCAGCAGTTTATCGAACCGCGCGCGCGCGTCCATAGCGATCAGTATGCCGCGGACGACGAACACAAGGTAAAAGGCTATCAGCGCGACCGCCGCGATCAGCCCGAATTCCTCCGCGATCGCCGCGAAGATATAATCCGTCTCGTGTACCGGGATAGAGGTGGGCATACCGTTGCCCAGGCCCGTGCCGAGCACGCCGCCGCTCGCGATGGCAAGCAGCCCCTGCACGATCTGGTAGCCCTTGCCCTCGTAGGCTGCCCACGGGTCGCGCCATATTTCCACACGCGTGCGCACATGGCTGAACATGAAGTAACTGGCAAACGCCCCGCCGGCAAACGCCCCCACCGAAAGCAGCGTGATGCCGAGGCTGCCGGTGCCCACATAGAACACGATCAAAAATGTCCCGGCGAAGAGCAGCGCGGCACCGAGGTCGGTGGAAAGCACCAGCGCCCCCACACAGGCGATCGTGAACAGGAAGTACGGCCAAAGGTCGCGCTTGCGCGCCCGCGTGGAGAGGAAGTACGCCGTCACGATCAAAAATAACACCTTGACAAATTCACTGGGCTGGAAGCGGAACGGGCCGATTTGCAGCCAGTTGTTCGCGCCGAGCTGCATGTTGGAAAACACCAGCGTCACGCCCAGCAACAGTATGCCCAGCACCATAAACGCCCAGTTCATTTTGCCGAAATCGCGCGCGCGCTTTATAACGATGAGCGCGACAGTCATTGCCGCGTTGCCCGCAAGGATCCATATAAACTGCCGCTCGCCCGCTTCCGGGTTCATGCGGAACAGCATCACAAACCCTATGACGCACAGAAAATCCGCAATGAGCAGCGTGATGCGGTCTATATGCCGGAAGACGGCGGAAAGCACATTGTATTGCACCGCGATCACCGCCGCGAGTATCACGCCCCAAAGGAACACGCCGCCGTTGAAAGAACCTTCGTAGAACGACAGGAGCAGCATCGCCGTAAGCAAAAACAAAAGTATGAATGTCAATATGATGCCCGCGCCATACCGTTTAAGAATCATGGCCCACCCTCGTCCTTCTGATATAGACGTAAAAATCGACATCGCCTATGGATATGACGTCGCCCGTCTTGAGCTTGTGGCTTTGCGCCGCGCGCCTGCCGTTGATTTTGGTGTCCGACTTGGGTTGGGGCGACAGGACGAGGTCGCCCTGTTCATAAGAAAGCTGCGCGTGCAGGCCCAATACCGACGGGTCGGGCAGCGTGATATCCGTATGCTGGGCGCTGCCGATGGTGTTCTGTTCGCGCACGCCAAAACGGTCGCCTATAAATTCCTCCGGCCCGCCCACGATTTCAAGATAGCCGAAAAACCTGCTCATAGCGCCCTTCACATACTTTTTTTCGTGATATTGCTTGTACGAAATATAGATCGCGGCGATGAGGATGCCCACGATCACAAATATAAACCAATACCGCAGCGCGTAGGCCGCTACTTCGTAAATTGCTCCGTCCATGTACCCGGGCCTTTCCTTGCAGCCTGTGTTTCAGTTCATTCCTAAACCTGTTCCGCTCAGCCAAACACCCCACCACCGCCCAGAAGCCTGTTGCGCAGCCTCGAATAATAGGCGGCAGTCAGCCGGGAAAACAAAAAGTCGTACAGCAGGAATATCGCTTCCGCCAGCACGATCAAAAGCCAGGGCGGCAGTTCCCACGGCAGCAGCGCCAGCATGAACCCCCCGCCAAAGAAATAGATCATCGCCGCGCACACATTGAAATAGACGAGTTTCAGCACTATTTTTGTTCCGCCGCGCAGGTTTGCGTCCACAAAATACTTAAAGATGCCGTAATGCCCGAAGAACAGGAGGTAGGGCAACATGCCCGCTTTATCCGGCACAAGCACAAACCCAATGAACGTGACGACAAAAAACACAAGGAACGCCGCGCCAAAGCGCTGTTCCAGCATAATGCCCATAATAAAGACCGAACTCAAAAAAAACAGCGCCACCCGCAAAAAAGGCGCTACATTTGCCATGTATA
>DOMW01000048.1 GCA_003510345.1 Clostridiales bacterium
GCGGGCGCAGTCCACCATATGGCACGGGCTGCCCGGCGGGATAACGCCGTTATCCAGCGCGTAGCGGTGCATCATCTGTGCCAAAAACTTCTTGCCGGTGCCGTGCTGGCCGCAAATCAGGGTGCTCATGCCGCCCTGCGGGTAAAGTACGGCCGCCCGGGCCAGCTGTACCGCCCGTTTCAGGCTGCCGTCGTGTCCCACCAGATTGGCAAAGCAGTCGCGCTCGTGCCCGCCGCTTCTTTTGGCGTAGTACAAAACGGGCCTGCCCCCGCTTTTCACCACCAGCCCTTCGGCCGCAAGGCTGTTTAGAATGGCACTGACATTGCTGCGCTGGAAGCCCAACAGTTTGGAAAGGCTTTGGGCCGACGCCCCCTGCGGCTGGCCTTGCATATGGTGTAACTTTAGAATGTTGTACACCTGTTCTTTGTTGGTTTTCATGGGGCAGCACCTCCAAAGAAAGCATACACTCTACACACTAGCCACACAATACTCTCACCATGCCGATGTGTCAAACCACCCGCCGTACAACAAAATTGGCCGTGATATACACTAGCTTTCCCTGGTTGCAGCCTAATTTAGTGAAACCGACCAAACACGGGCCATAAATTTTGTCGGTGCTTGCACAGTGTATAAGATTTACCATCCTGCGTGGGCCTAGTGTATACCCCCGCCCGCGCCCCGGAGAAAAACGCGGCAAGGCTTTTGCAGAAGCAATCTCCGGCTATGCCGGGGGCATTAGCGTAAACGTCAAATAACCATCCACCAGCTTCGCCGGTGGATGGTTATTTGACGTTCAGCAGGCCAGATGAACTTATNNTGGACCGCCAAGGAAAGCGTCATGAAAGGCGCCGGGCTGGGGTTTTCCATGCCGCCCGAAAGCTTTAGCGTGCTGCCGGTGGAGCGGGGCGCGCACAAAATAGGCGGCGGCGCCTGGTTCTTTCACTGGCTGCCCTGCAACGGGCATATGGTGTGCCGGGCCGTTAGCGGCGCTGAAGAGGCGACAGAGGTGGTTTATGTGCAGGCAGACGACCTTATGAACCCGCCCACGCCGTGCGCGGGACGGTAATAATCGTCACATTAAACCCAAGCTGCCGCGCATAGCTGACGTCTTTTGCCAATCGCCGCACAACCTCTATGCCGCCTATGGCAAACGTTTGTTCTTCTTCCGCACGGTATTCCGCCGGGTTAAACGGTATGCCGTCGTCCCGCAGGCGCAATATCATTTCATCTTCCGCTACGCGCACCAGCACGTCTATCATTCCCGCTTTGCCCTTGTGTCCGTAGTGCGCCGTGTTAACTGCCATTTCCTCTACGGCAATCCCCATGCGCATCGCGCCGGATTTATCCGCGCCGGCTTCGCCGCAAAAACGCATAACCTCTTCGGAAAGACTGTTTGCCGCTTCCACTGTAGCGGGAATGGACAAATCCAGCGACAGCCCGTCATCCGCGTCTGTGCGCAGCATCAGCACACCAGAAACGCCCTCTTTCCCGCGTATCCGCGCGCCCATTATCAGCACCACCACAAACGTTGCCAGCTCAGACAGCGCGAACGCGAGCCAAAGAATCTCCCCGTTCCACCGCGCAAGCAACAGCGCGAACACCGTCACAAAACCAAATCCATTCAACGAAACAATCAGCGACGCCAGTTTTTCCCGTCCGGTGGTCTGGAAAAAACTCTGCAGCATCAGATTAACGCCATACAAAGGCAGGCTAAGCGCGTACATACGCAGCGCGGGTTCCACCACCGCTATGCCCTCCGGCGAATTGATGCCAAACAGCTGCCCCACCCCCGCGGGGAATAGGAAGAACAGTGCCATCATAGCAATGCAGGCGGTCAGCATCACCCAAAACCCTGTGCGCACGGTAAACCGTATGCCTTTGTAATCCTTCTCCCCGTACAGCGTACCCACAATGGGCAGCAGCGTATCGTTTGTGCCGCCAATAAACATGGCGGTCAGCATCAGCGCATTGACGCACACCGTCATCGCCGCCATGCCGAGCGCGCCCAGCACGCTCACAATCAGCGCGTTTAACACCAGCGAACGCAGGAACGACAGCCCCTGTGTGAGGGCTTTTGGCAGGCCCACAGCTGCGATGCGCTTCACCCGCCTCATGTCGCCCTGCCTCAGCTTCACAAACCGGAACGTGCGTTGCTTTGAGCGCAAATAGGGAACCAACACAAGTATGCCCACCACATATCCCAGCACCGTAGAGACGGCCGCGCCCGCTATGCCGGTATTCAAAAAGCGTATCAATATATAATCCAGCACCAGGTTAACCACATTGGCAACAATGGCAATCCACGCGGCTGTACGCGGTTTACCGTCGGTGCGCACAAACTGCGCCATGCCCATAATCAGCATCATCACCGGGCCCACAAACACCAGCGGTGTCAGGTAGGCGCGCGTCAGTTCGCCCAGCACCGCATCGCCCTGCGCCAGCGCGTTCACAATGGGGCGCATAAAGACCAGCAGCCCCGCAACCAGCGCAAACATGGCGCAAATGCCCACCGCGAACGTCAGCGTGAACACGCGGTTGGCGTCGTCTTGTTCCCGCCGCCCCTTCGCAATGGCCGCGCAGGTGACACCGCCCACCGCAAACAGCAGGTAAACCATGTTGAGGGAATAGATAACCGGCGCGGAAAGCCCCACCGCGGAAAGCGCCGTCTCACCCAGCAGGTTACCCACAATGACACTGTCCACCACAGTTGCCAGTGAAACGGCGACGCTTGTTAATATGGTGGGCAGCAGGTATTCCTTAAACTTACGTTCCACCAGCGCGCCGCTGCGTTCAAACATTCCCCTCACCCCCAAATATACCCAAGCTCACCAGCCCCGCAAGGAATTTACGCAGATATTCGCCGCCCGTTTCCGGCCAGCGCCAGCCCATGCGCAGCAATGCCTGCGTGGTGTAGTCGTTTTTTGTGGAAACCGGCACGGCGGCCTTGCCCTGCGCCATATTTTGATAGGCGATTATGCTGGTCAGGCTTTCGGCGCGGGCCGGGTCCTTCATGGCGGTGGAAAGCGCGCGCTCGAACACATCATCCTCCACCAGTTCAATATGGATACCGAAATCTTTCATGGCCAGTATAATGTCGCCCATGTACAGGCTGTGGTTGTTGTACGGGTGGAACACCCTGCACGATGCGGATGACCTTGCCAGATGCAGTACCGCCGCCGTGGTGCTGTCAATAGGCGCAAGTTCGGTTGTTGCCTGATAGGCGGAGTACGGGAAACAACCGATGGCATGGTAGGCCCTAAGCCGCCCCAAAAAACTGTTAGCGCGCGCGTTGATTTGAAATTCGCCGTCCTTGTTGCGGGCCATCAGGTTGCCCACACGCATAATTTTGGCGTCCAACCCGCTAAGCGCCGCTTCCAGCACGGCACGTTCTGCCAAAAACTTGCTGTGTACATACTGGTTTTCCAGGTTTTGCCCAAAAAACAGCATCGTCTCGTCCATCAAAATATCCCCGGACGGAAACCCCGCCACAGAGAAGCCGGCGACGCTTGCCGTAGAGATGTGGATGAGCCGTGCGCCGTGTTGTTTGCAAAAGCCAATCAGGTTTTGTACCCCGCCCAGGTTCACATCCAGTATGCTGCCGTCTTTGGTAAAATGTGACACATTTGCCGCACAGTTTATAACGGTATCCACATTCCCTATGCCGTTTAAACACACACTGTCCGTGATGTCGCCTTCCACAACGCGCAGGCGTTCGTCATAAGCATCCGCTTCCTCAAAATAATAAAACAGCAAGCTCTTCAGCCGTGCCTGGGCGGCGGTGTTTTTCCCCTTGCGCACCAGGCAGGTAATGGCGCCGGGCGTGAATTTCAGCAGGCCATACAACATATGAATGCCCAAAAATCCGGTAGCGCCCGTCAGCAGCACATTGCCCAGCTTACGCGTGCCGCCGCCCCGGAACGCTGAAAGGTCGCCCTCTGCCAAAAGCGCGTGTATAGAGGAATAATCATATGCCGCTTCCGTTGCGGACGGCCCGGGCACACCGGCCCCACGCGCAAGCAGCGCCGCCAGTTCGCGCGGCGTTGGGTACGCAAATACGTCCCCGTAGGCAATTCGCTCACCGCTTGCGCCGCAAATGCCCGCAGCCTCAGCACCTATCACCACGCGCGTCACCGCCAGCGACGTGCCACCGATATCAAAGAAGCTGTCCAATGCACCCACGCGTTCCAGCCCCAGTACATCCGCGAACAGCGCACACAGCTTCTCCTCCACTTCCCCGCGCGGCGCTTCATAATCACCGGCCATAAGCGGCGCGGGCGCGGGCAGCGCGCGTATGTCTGTTTTTCCACCCGGTGTTTTGGGCAGCGACGGCAACTGCATGTAAGCAGTGGGAATCATATAACCCGTCAGTACACGCTTAAGCGCCTCTTTCATTTCTTCCGGGGCAATGGCCCGCTCCGCCGTGTACCAGGCGCACAGATGGTCGGCGTTTTGCAGTTTGCGTATGCGGACGGCGCACGCCAGCACACCTGGGATGGCGTATATGGCGTTCTCCACTTCGCCCAGTTCAATTCGCAGGCCGCGCAGCTTAACCTGGTTATCGGCGCGCCCCAATATCTCAATCTTGCCATCCGGTGTCCACCGCGCATAGTCGCCCGATTTATACATCCGCTTACCATCGCGCACCACAAACTGTTCGGCGGTTTGTTCTGCCAAGCCCACATAGCCGCGCGCCACACCGCGCCCGCCTATCAGCAATTCGCCCACCATCAAGCAGGGCAGCGCGTTGCCGTCCGTGTCCACCACCTGCTCGTGTACATTCAGCAGCGGGCCGCCCACCGTTACGCGTGAGGCGTCTGTCAGCTCCTCGGCGTTGCACGATACGGTAATCTCCGTGGGCCCATATGTGTTAAACAGCCGCATCTCCCCCACCCCACCGCGCAGACGTTCCAGCAGTGCCTGGGGGTAGGGCTCCGCGCCTGCCATCACCACGCGGCACTTGCGTATGGCGGCCAGCAGGGGCGGGTATTCCGTATATTCCATCATAACGGAGGGCGTGGCATTGAAAGCGTCCGCGCCCGTTTGCTCAAACAGTTTTACCAAAAGCGACGGGTCGTGCGCTGTATCATCATCTGCGAACACCAGCGCCAGGCCGTTACACAGCGCCGTCATGCTCTCTTTGAGGAACATATCAAACGCCACCGTTGTAATAGACATCATGCACGAGGCGCACTGCTTCAGTGCATGCACATGGATGTTGCCTGGGTGTGCGTCCACATAGTTGGCAATGCCGCGGTGCTCTATCATCACGCCCTTGGGTTTGCCGGTAGAGCCGGAGGTGTAAATCAGGTAAGCCAAATCGGCGGGCGAAACCTCCACATCCGGGTTGTCTTCACTCTGCCCTTCCCGCAGCTTATCCAAATCAAGCGCGCACGGAAAGCGCCCGGTAAACTCCGCGGTGGTCAGTATAACCTTTGCGCCGCTGTCATCCAGCACATGCGCTACGCGCTCCCTTGGATATTCCGGGTCGAGCGGTATATAGGCGCACCCGGCTTTCAGCGCGCCCAGCATCGCTATAAGCACCCGGCCGGTACGCCGCAGCAGCAGCGCCACGCGGTCTCCCTTGCCAAGGCCCAGCTTAATCAGGCCATTGGCAACCTTGTTCGCTTCCGCGTTTAGCTGCGCGTAAGTATATTCCCCCTCGATGGCGATGAGCGCGGTTTTATCGGCATTGTTTGCCGCGGCATCCTCAAATAAACGGTGCAGCACCCCCTCTGCCGCGCCGCCGGAGGTTTGATTAAAGCTTTGTATGAGCGCATGTTGCCGCGCGCTCAGCAGCGAAACGGCACAAACCGGCATGCCCACGTCTTTGGTCAGGTTGTCCAGCGTAACGCGCAGCGTATCCGCGAAGCATTCGATAAGCGGGCGGGAGTACAGCGCGTCGTTGTACTGTACGGCAAACACCATGTCATCCCCGCGTTCCTCTACGTGCACAGACAACTTAAATTTAGGCTGGTTTGCTGCCCGAGTTTGGAATTCTACCCGCGCGCCCCCAATGGTGTAATTGCCGGTAACGCCCAGTTCACAGGTGTACATAATGGAGGGTGTGTAGCTATAATCGCGCGCGATACGTGTATAGGGATAAGCCTCGTGCTCAACGGCGTCCGCCAACGCCTGCTGCACGCCGTATATAAAATCCAAACAGCTTTGGCCCGCCACGCGCGCAAGCGCCAGCGGCAGCGTGCGCACAAACATACCAAAACTGCCCAGCAAGCGCGTATCGCCACGCCCGCTGCTTATGGCGGATAGATAAACGTCCGGCCGCTGTGTCCAGCGCCCGACCGTATAGGCGGTGGCGGCCAGGAAAAGGGCCGCCGGCGTCACGCCGAAAGCGGCGCAAAAATCCTCCACCGTTTTGCGCGCAGCTTTTTTCACCACTTCGCGCAGCGTGCCGCCCGTGCCGTCTGTTCCAACATCCGGCACAAGCTCACTCACGTTTTCAAAGTCCTTCAGGCGGTTGTCAAAATACGCCTTATCCGCCAGCCACGCCTCGCCACCTTCCCGCTCCGCTTCCTCGGCCGCCGCGTCAAACGCGCCCAGCTTTTCCGCGGTGGGCATTCCCCCGTCGTACACTGCGCCCAATTCCCGCAGAAACAAATCGAGCGAACCGCCGTCAAACGCGATATGGTGGAAATCCGCCAGCAAGGTTACCCGTTCGCTTGTGCGCACCACATGGATACGGTACAGCGGGCCTTTACGCAAATCAAATGGGCGCACAAACTGCTTGCGCAACGCGTGAAGCTCTGTGTCCGTCATTTGTTCCACCTGCACACAGGCCGGGGTGCCGCCGGGTATCTGCACCGGGCCGTCCGCGTCCTCTGCGATACGCGCCTTTACGGCGGGGTGCGCGTCAATCACCTTGCACACGGCGTTACACAGCTTTTGCGCGTCTGCTGCGGCGGGCAGCGCCAGTTCAAACGGCACATTGTAGCGCACCGAACCCGGGTCCTTCAAGCAATCCAGATAAACGCCCATCTGGCTGGACGAAAGCGGATACTGCGCCCGCGTCTCCCGCGTTTGCTCCGTTTCCGCCTTGCGTGAAAGCAACAAGGCAACAATGGCGTTTTCTATGCCCAGCACCGTGGGTTCTTTCATAATCTCCCGCACAGTGGGAGAAACGCCAAACCGCGCGTCCAGCCCCGCCGCCAGCTTGATGCACGATAGCGAGGTAAGGCCCGCGCGCAGCAGGTTGCCGGTGAGTCCAAACCCTTCGTGGCCCACTACACTCGCGATGATACGCGATATATCGCGTTCCAGATTGCTTATGGGGCGCACCGAATTGTCTTCCTCCCCGGCGGAGAATACGGGCGCGGGCAGCTTACGGCGGTCCACTTTACCGTTGGGATTCAGCGGAATGGCATTCAACTGCATGGTTGCCGCCGGTACCATGTAAGGCGGCAATTCATCTTCTATAAAACGGCCCAACGCTTCCACATCCACCTGTGCTTCGCTCACAACATACGCAACCGCGCATTTGCCGCCACCGGGTGCGTCCGCCGCCAGCACCGCCGCGTCCGTAATGCCGGGGAAGGCGCGTATCCGTCCCTCTATCTCCGTCAATTCTACGCGGAATCCGCGTATCTTCACCTGAAAATCGCTGCGCCCCACAAAATCGACATTGCCATCCGGCAAAAACCGCACAACGTCGCCCGTGCGGTACATCACCGCGTAATCCGGCTCGCCGCTGAACGGATTTTGCACAAATTTTTCTTCTGTACTGTCTGGCCGGTTCAGGTACCCCTTTGCCACCTGCCGCCCGGCGATGCACAGTTCGCCCGCTACGCCCACCGGCGCCAAACGGCCCAGCTTATCCACCACATACAGCGCGGTGTTGCCCACAGCGCGGCCTATGGGCACACGGTCGTACAGTCTGTCTACCCGGAAAAAAGTGGACAGCACCGTGCATTCTGTGGGCCCATATACGTTATACAGGGCATACGCCTTGGGCGGGGGCAGCGGCACCAGCGCCTCGCCGCCCACAGACAGCGCGCGCAGGCTATGGTTTTGCATGCTCTCTGCAAACTGCCGCCCCAACTGCGTTGTAACAAACGCCACATTGATATTGTTTTTATTGAAATAATCGCCCAGGCCGGGCAGGTCCAGTCTCATTTCCTCCGGGATGACATGTACACACGCGCCCGCAATCAATGTGGGGTAGGTGTCCATCATATTCGCGTCAAACCCAAAGCTGGCATAGGCGGGAATGTTGTCATTTTCAGATATGTTGTGAAATGCGCGGTACCACGTGCAGAAATTGACAAGGTTGCCGTGTGTTAGCATAACGCCTTTGGGCTTGCCCGTGGTGCCGGATGTATACAGCAGTATCATCGTATCGTCCGGGGCGGGCGGCGCGGGTACATCGCCCNNGGGCCGCGCGGGTACATCGCCCGGTTCCAGCCCGCCAATATCGGCGGTAAGTACGTATGCACCGGCATACCCCGGCACGCGGTCTTTCAGTTCCTCGTCCGCTATCACCACGGCTGCGCCCGCGTCCGCAAGCATATATTCCAGCCGGTCGGCAGGATAGCTGGGGTCAAGCGGCAGGTAAGCCGCGCCGGTTTTCATCACGCCCAGCGCGCCTATGGGCATCATTGCGCCACGGTTTACCAATATACCCACGGCATTACCCCGGCCTGCCCCCTGCGCGGCAAGGTGCGCAGCAATGCGGTCGGTAATTTCATCCAGTTGTGCGTAGGTATATGCCTGGCCGGAGAACACAACGGCCCGGCCTTGAGGCGTTTTGTCAACCTGTGCGCGGAACAGGTCCACCAGTGTTTTGCCCAGGTTTTCATCGCTGCGCTGTCCGGCGAAATCCACCAGTATCTGCCTGCGCTGCGCTTCGGGCAACTCGGTGATATCGGCAAGCGTCTCCGCGCCGCTACCCTCCGCCATGCGGGCGATAACAGATATCAGTTGTTCCATCATATTGCGGACGACCTCGTCCTGATACAGCTTTCGCGAGTAGGAGAGCACAATGCGGAGGCGGCCGCCCTCGCGCAGTAATTCCAGCATCACATCCATCGCCAGCGCCTGCCGCTTAATGGGCAGCACGCGCAATGAGAGACTGGGTACAGCGGGCAGCGTCATCTCCGTCAGGTAATTTACAATCATGTCGAACACCGGCGCGCGCGAGGCGTTCCGGTCGGGTGCAAGCATGGGCACAATCTCTTCAAACGGGTAATTTTGGCGCTGTTTAACCTGCCTGACAGATTTCGCAACCGCTTTTATATATTCGTCCACCCGCATGCCACCAGGCGCTTTTACACGCACGGGCAGTGTGTTGACAAACATACCCACCATGCCTGACGTTTGCGCGAGCGAGCGGCCGTTCATCGCCGTACCCAGCGCCACGTCTTCGCTGCCGCAGTATTTTGCCAGCGTCAGCCCGGCGGCGGCAAACAAATAGGCGAATGGTGTAACACCCAGCCTGCGCGCCGCCTCGTCCACCGGCCCGGCTTCTATATCGCGTTCACAGTCTACATCCGCGAAAGGCAGCACATCCGGGCGCTGGGGCAGTGTGGGCATTTCATTTTCCGGCACACCGTCTTCAAACATTTGCCGGAAGAAACCTTTTCCCTCCTCCATATCCGCGTTATCCGCTTGCCACACCGCATAATCCGTGTAATCCAGTGCAACCGCCGGCAGCGTTTCACCGTTGTATATGCGCCACAGCTCATCCAGTATCACCTGCGCGCTCATGCCGTCCATTATGATATGGTGCATGGCCAGGTTGAGCACAGCTTTGTCATCGCCGGTTTGGTACAATGTAAAGCGGAACAGCGGGCCAGCCGATAAATCGTAAGGTATATTGGCCTTTTGAATTAAGACTTCCGCTCCGCCAGGTGCGCACACCTCTTTTTGCAGGTTCACAGGAACTGTATCCGCCACCTTATGTATAAACGCACCGTTTTCTGCCGGGTAGTACGAACGGAACGCCGCGTGCCGTTCCACCAGCGCGGCAAGCGCCCGCTCCAAATGGGGGATGTCCAGTCCCCCGTTTATCTCCAACGCAAGGTTGATATTGTAGGCGACGGATTTAGAATCCATAGCCTGTTCTGTCGCCATCTGCCGTTCCGCGAACGTCAGCGGCCATGCGCCGCGCGGCGAGGCTTTTTCTATGCTTGCGCCCGCGCGCGAAGCCCG